>NZ_CP126272.1 GCF_003234655.2 Curtobacterium sp. MCLR17_007
CTCGTCCTCCGCCCCCGGTATCGGGACGTCCGCGACCGGTGACCACCGGAAGTCCCACTCGCCGTTGAGTGACAGCGTCGGGGCATCGCTGTGCAGCCACGCCCGCGGGGCGAGCCGGGAGGTGGACCCCGGGGAGGTCGACGCCAGTGCGGACGTCATGCGCCGGACACCGCAGTCAGGCGGAAGGTCCTTGCGGCCATCGCACGGTCGCCGGCCGTGGTCACCCGGAGGGTCCCGTGTTCGGCGTCCCAAGTGGTCGGCCAGGCGTCCAGGGCGGTCGGGAAGACGGTCGTCACCGTGACGTCCCGACCCGCGAGTGCCGGCACCGGCACGTCGATCGTGTCGGGGGCACCGTCCTGTCTCCACAGGGTGAGGACCCGTTCGTAGCCGTCGGCGACCGCGAGCGCGAGCCACGGCTCGTCGCGCTGGTCGAGTCCGAGCGGCCAGGAGGGCGTTCCCGAGCGCAGGAGCGGTCGCAGACCCTTGTGCACGCGGACCGCTTCCGCTGTCAGGGCGGTCTGCTGCTCGTCGAGTTCGTCGAGGAACCCGGACAGGTAGAAGCGTCCGATGATCCCGGTCGCGAGCGTGAACGCGGTCGTCTCCGCGGTCATCCCACGCGCCGGGTACGCCCAGTTCGCGGCCTGCTCGGGGAGCATCGAGAACGGTGCGGACGCGGCGATCGCCGCGTAGAGGTCGACCTCCTGCTGGTCGCTCGTCGACTGCAGTTGCAGGACCGAGAGCATCGCCCAGTCGGCGCGCATGGCGCCGGAGCCACAGTTCTCGAGCACGACCGAGGGGTGCCGGTCGAGGACCCCTGCGAGGAAGTCGAGGTGTGCGCGGTTGGCTTCGAGCAGGCCGGCGCCGATGCTGTCGGCTCCGATGTCGGTACCGAGACCCATGGTCACGTTGTAGTCCAGCTTGAAGTAGGTGATGCCGAACTCCTCGATGAGGCGATCGAACACCCGGTCGAGGTGCGCGCGCGCCGCTGGGTGGCGCAGGTCGAGGTGCAGTCGTTCACTCTCGACCAGTGGCAGCCCTCTGGTCTGGAAGAACGCCTCGGTGGGCAGTGTCCGGGCAGCCGGCGAGTCGACGCCGACGACCTCGGGTTCGAGCCAGATGCCCGGACGCATGCCGCGCTCACGGACGCGGTCGAAGACCTCGCCCATGCCGCCGGGGAATCGAGCCGTCGCCGGCTCCCAGGTGCCGACCGTCGTCCACCAGTCGTCGTCGTCGGAGTACCAGCCGGCGTCCATCACGAACGTGTCCGCACCCATGCGGGCGGCGCTGTCGATGAGCGGCGCGAGCTTCTCGGTCGTCGGGTCGCCCATGAGCGTGTTCATGTAGTCGTTGTAGACGACGGCCAGCTCGGTGTTGTCCGGGTGGTCCCGCCGACTGGCACGACGGAGGGTGGTCATCGCAGCGACCGCGGCGTCGAGGTCGTCACCGAACGCCAGCGACACCGGCACGGAACGGAACGACCTGCCGGGTTCGAGGACCGCGACCCACTGGTGGTCGTCGTCGGTCGGTCCGCTGAGGGCGAGCGAGGTGCCCTCACGGTTCTCGGCGAGGTCGAACCGCCACCCGCCGTTGTGCTCCACCTGCCACGTGACCGCTGCGCCGTCACCGGTGTTCCAGAGCGCTCCGCCAGCGAGGTACGTCCCGGTCGACCAGGTGCCCGTCGAGGCGAACGTGACGTGCCCGCGGCTCCCCACGCCGCGGTGGGACATCCCGATGTCCTCGAGTCCCGACGCGCGGAGCGGAGCGACGTGCCACCGGGACTCGCCCATCCAGTCGTTGCGGGCGGTGGCGAGCGTGAACGCGACCGGGTCGGAGGATCCGGCAGCTCCGAGCGCGACGTGCAGGGCCATGCTCGCGACGGAACGGAGCGTTCGTGCCCCGGCGGCGTTCGCCGGGTTCCGGACCTCGACGGACGACCGGACCGCACGACCGGTGGGCGGCACGGACAACCGCACCCGTGCCTCCAGTCCGGGTCCCGTGACGGAGCCGAGCCGACGCGCCGGACCGTCCTCGGTTTCCCGCGCGACGACCGTCAGTTCGGACCAGCCGCCGGACAGCGTCCGCACCTCGTGCTCGACGTACCGGAGTCGACCGCTCAGCTCCCCGTAGGTGATCCGCGATGACGACGGGTTGTGCCCGGAGTCGCTCGTGACGACCTCGATGAGCGGCTGTCCCCCGGGCAGGTCGACGGTGGCGCCTCGCGGGCCGCACCGCAGGAGCCGCGGTGCGGTGTCGTCCTCGGCGATTACCACGACCTCGAGCTCGTCGTTGCCGAATTCAATGCGCGTGCTCACGCGACGGCCTCCGCTTCAGCCTGCTCGAGGCGGAGCGACCAGTACGCGCCGTCCGGGTACGCGTACTCTTCGACGCTCTCGGGGAACATCTCGGCGCTGTACCCGGCGGCGTCGGGCAGGACGTACGCGCCGTCCTCAACGATGCAGGGCGCGGTGAAGTGCTCGTGCAGGTGGTCGACGAACTCCGTCACGCGGCCGTCCAGCGAGGCCGAGACCGCGACGTAGTCGAAGATCGACAGGTGCTGCACGAGTTCGCACAGACCGACGCCGCCGGCGTGCGGGCAGACCGGCACGCCGAACTTCGCGGCCATGAGGTAGACCGTGACGACCTCGTTGATGCTCGCCAGACGAGCAGCGTCGAGCTGGCAGAAGTCGATCGCGCCGAGCTGGAACATCTGCTTGAAGAGCACACGGTTCATGCCGTGCTCACCGGTCGCGACACCGATCGGCGCGACGGACCGACGGATCGTGGCGTGCCCGACCGCGTCGTCCGGGCTGGTCGGCTCCTCGATCCACAGCGGCCGGAACTCGGCGAGGGCGCCGACCCACTCGATCGCCTGGTCGACGTCCCACACCTGGTTCGCGTCGATCATGAGGTTCGCGTCGTCACCGAGGACCTCACGAGCGATCCGGCATCGGCGGACGTCATCGGCGAGGTCGGCGCCGACCTTGAGCTTGACGTGCTTGTACCCCGCGTCGACCGCCTCCTGGCAGAGAGCACGGAGCTTGTCGTCCGAGTAACCCAGCCATCCGGCGCTGGTGGTGTAGCAGGGGTACCCCGTCCCGTCGAGCTCACGGATGCGCGCGTCACGTGTCGAGACCTGCGCCTCGAGGAGCGCGACGGCCTCGTCCTTCGACAGCACGTCGGTGACGTACTGGAAGTCGGCCAGGTCCACGAGTTCCCGCGGGGAGAAGCTGAGCAGGAAGCGCCACAACGGCAGGCCCGCCCGCCTGGCAGCAAGGTCCCACACCGCGTTCATGACCGCGGCAAGTGCCAGGTGTTCGACGCCCTTGTCCGGGCCCAGCCAGCGCAGCTGCGAGTCGGACTTCAGGTCGCGGTAGGTGGCACCCAGATCGCCGGTGACGTCGTCGAGCTCACGCCCGAGGAGCGGCTTCGCGCGGAGCTCGGCAGCACTGACACAGATGTCGTTCCCGCGACCGATCGTGAACGTGAACCCGAAGCCGCGCAGGGTCGGGTCGCTCGTCTCGATGGTGACGTAGGTGGCGGAGTAGTCGCCGTCCTTGTTCATGGCATCGGATCCGGCGGCGCTGAGCGAGGTGGGGAAGCGGACGTCGGTGACGCGGACGTTGGTGATGAACGTCATGCGCAGCTCTTTCTGTTGGACGTGGTGGAGATGGTGGTCCGGGGCGGCGCGTTGCGCCGCCCCGGCTCGCGGTCAGCGCCGCGTCACTGCGCTTGCGCTTCGGCCTTCTTCACCGCCGCTTCGTAGTCCGACGACCCGTTCGAGCCGTTCTTGAGGTTGTCGGTCAACGCGGTGTTGAAGATTGTTAGGGCGATCGGGGAGTTCTGACCGGAGTAGAAGGTCGGTGCCTGCTCTGCGACCGGTCCGAGGATGCTGTTAATGACCTGACCACCGAAGAACTTGTCCGGCTGGGTCATCTCGGTGGACTTATACGAGGAGGGGGTCGACGGGAAGAGCCCGTCCTGCGCGTAGCCCTTCGTCTGGTTCTCCGGGCTGGTCAGGTACTCGGCGATCTCCGTGGCGAGCTTCGGGTTCTTCGATGCCTTGAACACCGAGAGCGACGATCCACCCGCCGCAGACGCCCCACCAGGAGGCGTGGCGACCCGCCACTTCCCCGACTGGCCAGCGGCCGCCTCCTGCACGAGCGGCGCCTGGTAGGCCGGTCCCACCCAGCCGACGAGCTTGTTCTGCGCTACGCCGGCGTTCCAGTCCTGCTCGTACGGGCTCACGTCCAGGCAGAGCTTGTCTTTGTTCCACTCTGTGGCGCGGATGAACGCTTCCTTGTTCACAGCCGTATCGGGCTCGTACGTCTTCCCGTTCTTCGAGTAGTAGTAGTAGCCCGCCGCGCGCACGGCGGGTGCGTAGACCGAGTCCTGGGTGTCGTCACAGATGTACTGGCCGGTGCTCGCGAGCTTCTCCGCGAGCTGCTTGTAGCCGTCCCACGTGGCCACTTCCTTGCCGACCGCGTCCGGCTCGGACGGTAGACCAGCTTGCTCCATCACGTCTGCGCGGTAGAAGAAGCCCGCCGGACCGATGTCGATCGGAATACCGATCTGCTTGCCGTCCGGCGTCTGCCCGGCCTTCACCTTCCAGTCGAGGTAGTCGTTCGCCACTTTCTTGAACCCGTAGTCGTCGACGTTCACGATCTTGTCGGTCGCGGTGGCGAGGTTCGAGAGCGTCGCGACCGCGATGTCGGGCACGCCGGAGTTCGAGCGCAACGCGGAGGCGATCTTCGTGTCGACGTCGGGGGTCTGGATGAGCGTAATCTTTGCGTCCGGGAACTTTTCCTTGACGGTCTTGATGCCAGCGGAGGGCAACGAGCCCGGTCGGTACCAGACGGTGATGTCGTTGGATGAGCCGCCGGATCCGGAGGCGCAGCCGGTCAACGATGCGAGGAGAACGCCGCCGGCGACGAACGCCAGGGCCTTCGAAAGCGGGTGCTTCACGAGGGAGCCTTCTTCCTTGAGGGGTGTGGAGCAGATGGGGGACGTGGGTCAGCCCTTGACCGCGCCGCCGGCGACGTTCTCGAGGATCGTCTTGCGGAGGAACACGAACAGGAGCACGAGAGGGAGGGTGGCGACGAGCGTGCCTGCCATGACCACCGAGTAGTCAATCGAGCCGTAGTTGCCCTTGAGCTGCTGGATCGCGATGGGCAGTGTGAACTGGCTGGGCTGTCCGAGCACGAGCAGCGGCCACAGGTAGTCGTTCCATGTCCACATCACCTGGAAGATCCCGAGCGCGACGAGCGACGGACGCATCGCCGGGAGGCCGATGCTCCAGAAGGTGCGGAAGAAGCCGGCTCCGTCAATCGATGCGGCGTCGATGACCTCCTGCGGGATGCTCGCGATCGACGCCTGCCGCATCCAGAACACGGCGAACGCGGTCACGGCGTTCGGGATGATCAGCGGCAGGAACGTGTTCAACCAGCCGAGCTGCGCGTAGATCTGGAAGAGCGGCACGATCGAGACGCCGGTGGGGAGCACGAGGGTGATCAGCAGGATGCCGAACAGCTTGCCGTTCCCGGGAAACCGACGCTTCGCGAAGGTGTAACCGGCGAGGGCTGCCAGGAAGAGCTGGATCACCGAGGTCGTAATGGTCAGCCATGTCGAGTTGAAGAAGGCGAGCCAGAAGCCGGAGCCGTTGACCGCCTTCGCGAAGTTCGAGAAAAAGTCGGTGCCCGGCCAGAGCCGCGGCGGGAATGAGTACATGTCCGACGTCGACGTGGTCGCCATGACGACGAGCCAGTAGAACGGGAACGCGAAGAGCACGAGACCGATGATCAGCACGACGTGGGTGCTCACGCGACCCGCCCGGAGCGGCGCACGTCGAGACTTCGCGACGACGGGCTGACGTCGTTGGACCGGACGCTGGCGCAGGTTGTCGATGATCACGGTCAGTCCTCCATCGGGTTCTTGAGGAAGCGGTAGCTGATGGCGGCGATGATGAGCAGGATGATGAACGTCGCCCAGCCGATGACCGTCGCGTAGCCGAGGTCCTGGTGGACCGGCGACGAGAAGCCCGCTGATCCCGGACCACCGAGGTACTGGTACTGCAGCAGGAGCATGGTCTGACCGGCGTTGCCAGGACCGTTCGTGCCGGCGAAGAGCAGCTGTGGTTCGGTGAAGAGCTGGAGACCGCCGATGGTGCCGGTCAGGCTCACGAAGATGACCGTCGGCCGGAGCATGGGGATGGTGATGGAGCTGAGGATCCGGGTTGGCCCCGCACCGTCGATGCGGGCCGCTTCATACAGCGAGCCGTCGATCGAGCTCAGGCCGGCCATGAAGATGACTAGGAAGTACCCGAAACCGCGCCAGATGATCATCAGAGCGATCACCACTCGCGTGGCCCACGGGTCGTTGAGGAAGTCGGTGGTCGGCAGGCCGACCAGCTGGGCGAGGAAGTTCACGATTCCGAAGCGGGTGCTGAACACCGCCTGGAACACCACCGCGACGACGACGAGCGACGTCACCTGCGGCAGGAAGAACGCGGCCTGGTAGAACGCCCGACCGCGGAGCCGAGGCTGCGAGAGGAGCACGGCGGCCACCAGGGCCCCGAGTACGACCGGGACCTGGCCCATCACGAAGATCACGATCGTGTTGCCCGCAGCGAAGAGGAACTCGCCGCTGCTGAACAGGCGCACCCACTGGTCCAGCCCCACGTACTGCGAGGCGCCGAGGCCGTCCCACTTCTGCGTGCTGAGGTACCCGGCGTAGATCAACGGGATGATCGAGAAGCACGCGAAGATGATGAAGAACGGCGCTACCGAGACGTACTCGCGCCAGTAGCCGATCAGCCCTCGTCGAGCGGTTCGCATCTGACACCTCCTTTGGTTCAGCTTTCGGTGACAGTAACGAGCGCGGCGCGGCAGCGCAAGCAAAACATGGGATGAATTTTCTAAGCTGTGCGGATCGAGGGTTGATCGACCCCGTTTTGACCGTCATGCATAGGATGAATCCACGCCGTCCGACGAAGAACTGGAGCTCGCCATGCGCGCCGCGATCGACCTGAACCGCCCCGCGAAGGACTTCAGCGAGGCCTTCCTCCTCGGCAACGGTTCCCTCGGTGCCGCCGTCCGCGGACGCGCCGGGCACGAGCGGATCGACCTGAACCGGGACACGCTGTGGTCGGGCGGTCCGGGCGCGACCCCGAGCACACCGTCCGACCCGGCGGCGGCGGTCGCGGCGCTCCGGGACGCGATCCGCGACGAGCGGTGGGCCGACGCGGAGGCCGCGGGCACGGCGCTGCAGAGCGACCGGTGGACGCAGTCGTACCAACCCGTCGGGCACCTCGCGTGGCACTGGACCGACGAGGTCGCCGACGACGGGTACCGCCGCACCCTCGACCTCGCGGGCGCCGTGGCCACGGCCACGGTGGGTGGGGCGCCGGACGCGGCCCGGACGTCCGTCTTCGTCTCCCGCCCCGCCGACGTCGTCGTCGCGGAGGCCGTGACCACCGCGTACGGGGCCGGACCGGACTTCGTCAGCCCCCACCCGGTCGACGAGCTCGGCGACGCGGTCCCGCCGACGGCCGGTCCGGTGCCGGACGGTCTGACCCTGCGCACCTGGGGTGGACGGGCTCCCGCGGACGTCGTGCCGCAGTACGTCGACGACCACCCTGCGCCCGTCCGGTACGCCGACGACGCCCCCGACGCCGACGGCCTCGTCGACCTCGGCACGGGCTTCGCGGTCGCGGTCGGGCAGCAGCGCACGGGCACCGACACCGTCCGGCTCGTCATCGCCGTCGTCGACGGGTTCCGCGGACGCACGGAGCGCCCCTCGGCCGACCTCGACGCGCTCCGCGCCGAGGCGGTGTCGCGCGTGGTTGCGGCCGCCCGTCGGAGCACCGACGAGCTCCGGGGCGAGCACGTCGCCGAGCACCGGTCGTGGTTCGACCGCGCCACGCTCGAGCTCGGCGACGGCGGCGGCGACGCGTACGACACGGCCGCCGCCCGCGACGCGCTCACCTTCCACGTCGGCCGGTATCTGCTCATCGCGTCGTCGCGACCGGGGTCGCAACCCTCGAACCTGCAGGGCATCTGGAACACGGACGTCCGCCCCGGGTGGAGTTCGAACCACACGCTGAACATCAACACCGAGATGCTCTACTGGCCGGCGTACCGGACCGGGATCGGCGAGCTCGCAGCGCCCCTGCACGACTTCGTGGCCGACCTTGCGGTCACCGGGCAGCGCACCGCGCGTGACGTCTACGCGGCGGAGGGGTGGACCGCGCACCACAACTCCGACGTCTGGGGGTTCACCGCTCCTGTGCACGGTGGCGGAGAGGGCGACACCGCGTGGTCGAACTTTCCGACCGCGGGCGTCTGGCTCACCCTGCAGGTGCTCGAGGAACTCGACTGGGACCCCACTGCGTGGCAGGACCCGGAACGGCGGGCGGCGCTCTGGACGATCGCCTCCGGCGCGGCCCGCTTCGCGCTGTCGCTGCTCGTCGGGGACGGCGACGGTGCGCTGGTGGTGTCGCCGTCGACGTCGCCGGAGCACCGGTTCGTCACGTCGGACGGCGGTGCGTCGTCGTTCTGTGCGGGGTCCGCGATCGACCAGCAGCTCGTCGCGGACCTGTTCGACCGGCTGCCCACGGTGGCGCCGGGTGACCCCAGCGACGACGAGAGGGCGCTGCTCACCGCGGTCGCCGAGGCGTCGACCGCGCTCCGCCCGGCCGCGGTGGGCGAGGACGGCGCGATCGCCGAGTGGGATGTCCTCCGCGAGCCCGCGGAGCCCGGGCACCGGCACCTGTCGCACCTCTACGGGCTGTTCCCGGGCACCGACTGGTCGCCGGACCGGGACCCGGATCGGTACGCCGCGGCCGCCGCCGCCCTCCGTCAGCGCGTGGACGCGGGCAGTGGGTACACGGGGTGGAGCCAGGGGTGGATCCTCTGCCTCGCCGCTCGCGTGCGCGACCGGGAGCTCGTCGAGCGGTCCCTCGACGTGCTGCAGGCGGACCTGATGTCGGCGTCGCTGCTCGACCTTCACCCGGTGGGCGGGTTCGACGACCGCGTCGTCCTCTTCCAGCAGGACGGCAACGCCGGGGCGGCCGCGGGCATCGCCGAGGCGCTCCTGGCCGGGGCCGGCGACGTGGTCCGGCTCCTGCCGGCGGCGCCGCACCGATGGCGCCGTGGCATGTTCACGGGGCTGCGAACCCGCGGCGGGCACGCCGTGTCGGCCGCATGGGACGACGAGGGGGTGCGCTCAGTGTCGGTGGTCCTCGGGTCGGACGACGAGTTCCGGATGCTGCTCCCCGCGGCGACTGTCGAGCTCACCGCGACGAGCGCGACGACCGCGACGACCGCGACGGCTGCCTTCGTCGCCGGCGCAGGCGACGGGGATCCGTCGCTCCGGTTCTCCGGCCGCGCCGGCGAGCGGGTGGACCTCGTGCGGGGAGGCGCAGCCCGGTGATCATCGACGCGCACCACCACCTGTGGGACCCGGGCGACCGCCCGTACCCGTGGATGGAAGCGTCGGTCGCCGCCATCGCCCGCCCGTTCCGCGACGCCGACCTCCGGGACGCGCTGGCCGGTGCCGTGACTGCAGGCACGACCGTCTCCGGCACCGTCGTCGTGCAGGCCGCCCACGACATCGGCGAGACGCGGTGGCTCCTCGACCGCGAGCCCCCGGTGCTCGGCGTCGTCGGCTGGGTCGACCTGCAGCCCCCCGACGTGGCCGACGTCCTCGACGAGCTCCACGCGACCCCCGGTCGCGTCCCGCTCGTCGGCCTGCGCCACATGGCGCAAAACGAACCCGACCCCGCCTGGCTGGCGCGCCCCGACGTGGTGCGCGGCGTCGGACTGGCCACGCGCGCCGGACTGACTATGGACCTCCTCGTCCGGTCCCGCGAAGCTCGAGCAGCCCTCGCGCTCGTCGACGCGACCCCGGACGGCACCTTCGTCCTCGACCACGCCGCCAAGCCGCGCATCGACGTGTCCGGCCCCGGCGAACCCGGGTTCGCGGACTGGGCCGCCCTGCTCACCGCGTTCGCGGCGCGCCCGAACGTCGTCTGCAAGCTCTCCGGCCTGTTCACCGAGGCCGGCCCCGACTGGGCGCGACGACCCGTCCGCGCGCACGTCGACCGGATCCTCGAGGTGTTCGGTCCCGCGCGGACGCTGTTCGGCAGCGACTGGCCGGTGTCCTCGTTGCGGATGCCCTACGGGGCGGTCGTCGAGCGGACGGTCGCGATGCTCGACGCGCTCTCGCCGACCGAGCGTGCCGACGTGCTCGGCGGGACGGCGCGGCGCGCCTACCGCCTGTGACATCGGACCAATGCGGCACCCGAATGGGTACAGGCCGAGGCTTGCCGGACCGCGAATTGCAAACGTAGGATGAATCAGTCCATGACGATGAGGAGGTCGCATGAAGTTCGCACGCGTCGGTGAAGCCGGCAACGAGGTGCCCGTGGTGTTCGACGACCAGGGGGTCGCCCGTGACCTCCGCGGGGTGACCGACGAGATCGACGGGGCGTTCCTCGCCGCGAACCCGGTCCGGGCCGTCGGCGACGTCGACCGCCTCCCCGTCCTCGAGGGGGCGTCGGACCTCCGGATCGGCCCCCCTGTCGCCCGCCCCGGCAAGGTCGTCTGCGTCGGCCTGAACTACCGCGACCACGCGGCCGAGACCGGCGCGCAGATCCCCACCGAGCCGATCGTCTTCATGAAGGACCCGATGACGGTCGTCGGCCCGCACGACGACGTGCTCGTCCCGCGCCGCAGCGAGAAGACCGACTGGGAGGTCGAGCTCGCGATCGTCATCGGTCGCACGGCCCGCTACTGCGAGTCCCGGGCCGACGCCGCCGCGTGCATCGCCGGGTACACGATCGCCAACGACGTGTCGGAGCGCGAGTTCCAGACCGAGCGCGGCGGCCAGTGGGACAAGGGCAAGTCCTGCGAGACCTTCAACCCGCTCGGTCCCTGGCTCGTGACGGCCGACGAGGTCGCCGACCCGTACGGCGAGCCGGGCGCGATCCGACCGCTCGGCATGCGGCTCACCGTCAACGGCGAGGTCCGGCAGGACGGTTCCACCGCGAACATGATCTTCGAGCCCGCCGACATCGTGCACTACCTGTCGCAGTTCATGGTGCTCTACCCCGGCGACGTCATCGACACCGGCACCCCCGCGGGCGTCGCGCTCGGCGGCGGTGCGCCGTACCTCCGCGCCGGCGACCGCGTCGAGCTGTCCGTCGACGGTCTCGGCACGCAGGCCCAGACGATGGTGGACGCCTGATGACCGCCTCGCACGCCGGCCTGCGCGCCGTCGTCTCCGGCGGTGCCTCCGGCATCGGCGCGGCCATCGCGACGACCCTGCTCGAGCGGGGCGCCACCGTCGCGGTGCTCGACCTCCGGCCGGAGGGCGCACCGGCGGGCGTCACCGCCCTGCCCTGCGACGTCGCATCCGACGCCTCCGTCCGCGCAGCCGTCGAACACGCGGCGGCCGCGCTCGGCGGCATCGACGTCCTCGTCAACAACGCGGGCATCGGCGCGCAGGGCACCGTCGAGGACAACGACGACACCGAGTGGCACCGGGTGCTCGACGTGAACGTGCTCGGTGCGGTGCGCCTCACGCGTGCCGCGCTGCCGCACCTGCGCCGCTCCGCGCACGCCGCGGTCATCAACACCTGCTCGATCGCCGCCACCGCCGGACTCCCCCAGCGCGCGCTCTACAGCGCTTCGAAGGGGGCGGTCGCCGCGCTGACGCGCGCCATGGCCGCCGACCACCTCCGCGAGGGCATCCGTGTCAACGCCGTCAACCCGGGCACCGCCGACACCCCCTGGGTGGGTCGGCTCCTCGCGTCGGCTGCGGACCCCGAGGCGGAACGTGCCGCACTGGAGGCCCGGCAACCGCACGGCAGGCTGGTCTCCGCCGACGAGGTGGCAGAGGCCGTCGCCTACCTCTCCAGCCCGGCAGCCGGCTCCACCACCGGCGTCGACCTGGCGGTCGACGGCGGCATGCAGGCACTCCGCCTCCGACCGACGGAGAACTGACGTGGTCCAGCGACGAGTCCCGAAGGTGCGCGACCTCGCGCCCCTGATGCAGTTCAAGAAGCCCGTGCTCGACGGGCGCCGACGTCGCCTCGACACCGCCCTGACGATCGAGGACCTCCGCGCGATCGCGAAGCGGCGCACCCCGAAAGCCGCGTTCGACTACACGGACGGGTCGGCAGAAGCCGAGATCTCGCTGCGCCGTGCGCGACAGGCGTTCCGTGACGTCGAGTTCCACCCGTCGGTCCTACGGGACGTCAGCGTCGTCGACACCAGCCGCGACGTCCTCGGTGGCCCGTCCGCGCTGCCGTTCGCAATCGCCCCGACCGGGTTCACCAGGATGATGCAGACCGAGGGTGAGCACGCCGGGGCCGCCGCCGCGCACGCGGCGGGCATCCCATTCTCGCTCTCGACCATGGGCACCGCCTCGATCGAGGACGTCGCAGCGGTGAGCCCGACCGGACGGAACTGGTTCCAGCTCTACATGTGGAAGGACCGCGAGCGCTCCATGGCGCTCGTCTCCCGCGCCGCCGCAGCCGGGTTCGACACGCTCCTCGTGACGGTGGACGTCCCGGTGGCCGGTGCCCGGCTGCGCGACAAGCGCAACGGCATGACCATCCCGCCGTCGCTCACCCCGCGCACCGTCATCGACGCGATCCCGCGGCCGTGGTGGTGGTTCGACTTTCTGACGACGGAACCCCTGGCGTTCGCGTCGCTTGACCGTTGGTCCGGCACCGTTGCCGAGCTGCTCGACACAATGTTCGACCCGACCGTCACGTTCGAGGACTTCGCCTGGATCCGCGACCAGTGGCCCGGGAAGATCGTCGCGAAGGGCGTGCAGAACGTCGACGACGCACGACGGCTGACCGAACTCGGCGTCGACGGCATCGTGCTCTCGAACCACGGCGGACGGCAGCTCGACCGCGCACCTATCCCGTTCCACCTGCTCCCCGAGGTCGTCCGCGAGGTCGGCTCAGACACCGAGGTCCTGCTCGACACCGGGATCATGAGCGGCGCCGACGTCGTCGCGGCCGTCGCCCTCGGGGCACGCTCGACCCTCGTCGGACGCGCCTACCTGTACGGCCTGATGGCCGGCGGACGGCAGGGGGTCGACCGCGCGATCACGATCCTCGGCGACGAGGTCCGCCGGACCATGCGGCTGCTCGGCGTCACCTCCCTCGACGAACTCACGCCGGACCACGTCACGCAGCTGGAACGACTCCGCCCCGTGCGACGGCCGTCCGGTGGCAGGATCTGACGCATGGCGTCCCTCACCGACGATGCGATCGCCCGCATCCAGCAGATGATCGTCACCGGCGAACTCCGTCCGGGGCAGCGGCTGCCCCCGGAGAAGGAACTCAGCGAGTCCCTCGGGCTGTCGCGGAACAGCCTGCGCGAGGCGGTCAAGGCGCTCGAGCTGATCCGGGTGCTCGATGTCCGGCGCGGCGACGGCACCTACGTGACGAGCCTCGAACCGTCGGTGCTCCTGGAAGCGGTGTCGTTCGTCGTCGACATGCACCACGACCAGTCGCTCATCGACCTGCTCGAGGTGCGCCGCATCCTCGAGCCCGCCGCCGCCGTCCTTGCGTCCGCGCGGGCGAAGCCGGAGGACATCGCTCAGCTGCGCACCCTGATGACCGACGTGGACGAGTCCACCGGGATCGAGGAGCTCGTCGCGCACGACCTGCACTTCCACTCGACCATCGCCAGGATCGGAGGGAACGAGTACCTCTCGGGGCTCCTCGACGCGCTGTCGAGCAAGACCGTGCGCGTGCGGGTCTGGCGCGGGCTCTCCCAGAACGGGTCTACCCGCCGGACGCTCGACGAGCACGCCGCCATCGTCGACGCGATCGGGCGCCGGGACCCGCAGCTAGTGCAGTCCCTCGTCACGGCGCACGTCGAGGGCGTCGAGCGGTGGGTCCGGCAGTCCCTCGCCGAGGACCCGACGCTCGGCGGTCGGTTCACCGAGGCGTCCTGACGGGCGGTCCGGCGCTCACACCGGTTCAATGACGTCGGACAGGAACCCCCAGTCGCCCCCGGCCCCGCGCTCGGTGACGAAGGCAGCCAGTTCGTGGGCGCGGGGGGCGCTCGCGGCACCGCCGAGCCCGCGCACCGCGAAGGCCGCGCTCGCGGCGGCGAACCGCAGGCGGGTCCGGAGGTCCCAGCCGTGGCGGTCGGCGGCCATGAAGCTCGCGACGAAGACGTCGCCGGCTCCGGTCGGGTCGGCGACGGCGACGGGGACGGTCGGCACCTCGACGACCTCGCCGTTCGCGGAGTCGACCGCCACGACACCGTCCCCGCCGCGGGTTACGACCGCCAACGGGACCCGCTCGGCCAAGGCCTTCGCGGCCGCGAGCGGTGAATCAGTCCGCGTGTAGCGCACAGCCTCGACGTCGTTCGGAACGAACACGTCGATCTGCCCGAGTCGGTCGAGGACGTCGGGAGACCACAGACCGGTCGAGTCCCATCCGACGCCTCCGACGACGGTGGTGCCCGCTGCGCGCAGTCGCGCCACCCACTCGGGCAGCTCGGCGCTGATGTGCACGTGGGTCGCGCCCACCGAGTCGACTGCGGGCGGCAGCTCCAGGGGGACGTGCGGTTCCTCGTACGTGACGAAGCTGCGGTCGTGCGGCCCGGTGATCGCCGCGGTAACCGCCGTCTGGAAGTCCGGTTCGATCCGCAGGAGCGTGGTGTCGAGACCGGACTCGGCGTCCAGGAAGGCGCGGACGTGCTGCCCGAGCAGGTCGTCCCCGAGACGCGCGAGGATCGCGGTCCGGGCACCGGCCCGCGCCGCCGCCACCGCACGGTTCGCCACGCCGCCCGGCGTGATGGTGAACGCATCGGCGTACACCTCCGTGCCCGGGGCGGGAGCGTCGACGCCGGCGAAGACGAGATCGCAATAGACGTCGCCGGCGAACAGCAGGTCAATCATGAGGTCCTCTCCTCGCAGCCCGGCATGGGCGCTCCAGTGCATCGTGACAGATCCTGCGCGAGTTGTGGCAACTTTGCCAGAGTTTGACCACTTCTGCTCGACTTGCGCGTATTGTCATGCTCGTGATCCTTCGAGAGCGCCAAGATCGCATCCTCCGTTCGCTCCGCGCCGAGGGTGCAGCGTCCGTCCGCGAGCTCGCCGACGCGCTCTCGGTCAGCGAGTCGACGATCCGCCGCGACCTCGAACTCCTGGACCGGAACGGCGAGCTCACCCGCACGTACGGGGGTGCCGTCCTCCGGCCGGGTGCGACGGTGCAGGAGGACGGGTCCGACCCTGTCGAGGCACCGTTCGACGACAGCGGCGACCTCGCGACGAAGCGACGCATGGCGGACGCCGCAGCGGCGATCGTGCAGGACGGCCAGGTCGTCCTCCTCGACATCGGCACCACGACACCACTGGTCGCCGAGCGCCTGCGGGGGCGGGGCGTCACGGTGATCACCACCAACCTCGCCGTCTTCGACGTGCTCCGAGACGACGAGACCGTCCGCCTGGTGCTCCTCGGCGGCGTCGTCCGCCGCAACTACCGGACGCTCGTCGGATCCCTCGCGGAGCACGCTCTCGGCCAGGTCAGCGCCGACGTCGTGTTCCTGTCCTGCACCGGGGTCCGCGCCAACGGCCACGTCGTCGACAACATGGCGGTCGAAGCGCCCATCAAGCAGGCGATGATCGCCGCGGCGGACCGCATCGTCCTGCTCGCGTCCGCCGCCAAGTTCCCCGGGACCGGAGCGCTCCGGCTCTGCTCCCTCACCGACGTCGACGCGCTGGTCACGACGACCGGCGCCCCTGACGACCCACTCGCACTGTGCCGGAACGCCGGCGGAGAGGTCACCATCGTATGAAGCTCTGCATCCTCGGAGGCGGCGGGTTCCGCACGCCCTACGTGTACCAGGCCCTGTTGCGCGACACCGGCTCCCCGCGGGTTGAGGAGGTCGCGCTCTATGACGTCGACGAGATGCGGCTGCACGCGATGGTCGCGATCCTCACCGAGCTGGCGACGGACTTCCCGGACGCGCCGAAGCTCGTACCGACGACCGACCTGCACGGCGCCGTCGAGGGGAGCGACTTCGTGTTCGCGGCCCTGCGCGTCGGCGGGCTCGAGGCACGGCGCTGCGACGAGCACGTCGCGCTCGACCTGGACGTCCTCGGGCAGGAGACCACGGGCCCGGGTGGTCTGGCGTACGCGATCCGCACCGTTCCGGTGATGGTGGAGGCGGCGAAGGTCATCCGGGACCTCGCTCCGAACGCGTGGGTGATGAACTTCACCAACCCAGCCGGCATCATCACCGAGGCGATGCAGGGCGTGCTCGGCGACCGGGTGCTCGGCATCTGCGACACCCCGTCCGGCCTCGGGCGCCGCGTCGCGGGGTCCCTCGGGCTCGACCACACCCGGGTGCAGATGGACTACGTGGGCCTGAACCACCTCGGCTGGATGCGTCGGGTGATGTACGACGGGCGCGACGTCCTCCCCGACCTGCTCGCCGACGACGACCTGCTCGGTGCGATGGAGGAGGGACACGTCTTCGGCAGCGACTGGATCCGCTCCCTCGGCGCCATCCCGAACGAGTACCTCTTCTACTACTACTCGAACCGCGACGCCGTCCGGTCGATCATCGAGTCCGGCAAGACCCGCGGCGACTACCTGGCCGAGTCGCAGCATGCGTTCTATGAGCGCGCCAGCACCCACGGAGCGGGGGTCGCGTCGTTCTGGCAGCAGACCGTCGAACGTCGCAGTGCGTCGTACATGGCCGAAGCGAAGGGCGGCACGCAGGACGAACCCGTCGACCCGAAGGAACGCGAGCTCGACCCGTCACACCAGGGGTACGCGGGCGTCGCCCTGGGTGTGATGGCCGCGATCAGCAGGAACGACCGCCAGACGATGATCCTGAACGTCCGGAACAACGGCACCATCGCGGCCCTGCCCCGTGACGCCGTCGTCGAGGTGCCGACGATGGTCGACGCGAACGGCGTGCACCCGCTGACGACCGAGCAGCCGGACCTGCACCAGATCGGGCTAATGGCGCAGGTGAAGGCGGTCGAACGGCACACCATCGCCGCCGCCCTGACCGGGTCGAAGGACGAGGCGCTGCAGGCGTTCGCGCTGCACCCGCTGGTCGACAGCGTGTCCGTCGCGCGGGACCTCGTGCGCGGCTACGTCGACCGGATCCCCGAGGTCGCCGCGGTGCTGACGAAGTGAGCGCCACCGTCCATGTGGCCGAGACGGCGGAGGCCGCGGGCGCGGTCGCCGCGGAATTCGTCGCGAACCGGCTCGCCGCCCCCGGCAGCGGTCGAGTGCTCGGCGTCGCCACCGGATCGAGTCCGCAGCCCCTCTACCGGGCGCTCAGCGCTGCCGGGATCGACCTCGCCGGGGTCACTGCGTTTGCCTTGGACGAGTACGTCGGGCTGCCCCCGGAACACCCGGAGAGCTACGAATCCGTCGTCCGGCGGGACGTCACCGAACCACTCGGCCTGGATCCGGCGCGTGTGCACGTGCCGGATGGTGTCCGTTCCGATCCCGACGCAGGAGCCGTCGAGTACGACCGGGCGATCCGGGCGGCTGGCGGCATCGACGTCCAGGTGCTCGGCATCGGTGCGAACGGGCACATCGGGTTCAACGAGCCCGGCTCCGAGTCCGGCAGTCGGACGCGGGTCGTCGCCCTGGCCGAGTCCACGCGTCGTGCCAACGCACGGTTCTTCGCCTCCGTCGCGGACGTGCCGACCAACGCGGTCACACAGGGCATCGGGACGGTACTGGAGGCGCGATCGATCGTGCTCGTCGCCACCGGTGCGGACAAGGCCGAGGCAGTCCGAGCGGCTCTCGAGGGACCCGTCACGCGAACGTGTCCGGCGTCCTTCCTCCAACGGGCCGCTGATGTCCTGTTCTGCCTCGACCGCGAGGCCGCCGGTCGACTGTCCAGGTTCGGTGCGGCCTCGATATGAGCGGGTCCGGCTAGCCGACCCCGCCCGCGCTGCCAGGACCGGCGATCACACGACGGCAGCCGACGAACGCGCTTCATGCCTTTTTTACTCCCTGAACCAGGCTGAGCAGCGTCGCGATAGCCAATTGGCTATCGAGACCGGCCCGATCGACCGCCCGAGGGGCTCTAGAGCTGTCCGCGGTCCGGGTTGCGATTGCCCTCATCGTCGTACGGCTTCTGCCAACCCTGCTCACCGAACCCACGGTTCACTCTGCCGCGCAACCGCCGTGGCACCCAGTTCACGGTGGGTCCAGGCCCACCACGTCGCAGTCGATAAATCGTGATGATGAGCACGATCACGACGAAGACGGCGACCAACCCGATGAAGAGGCCGCTCATTTGTTCTTCCGTCCGAGTCCGCCGCGGGTGACGATCCGGATGATCGTGACCACGATCACGACGACGACCACGACCACGACTCCGATCACCAGGATCGGACTTCTTGGCCCGGTCGCAGCGCCGTTGGCGAGGAGATGAGCGGTGGGCGTTGCGAGAACGGCTTCTATCGACATGTCAGTCCTTGGGTTTGCCCAGGGTGGTTCTCCTCGGCAGTGAGGTGCCGCCGATGGTAGGTTCACGGGGGCGTCACGTTCGGCCGGCTGATCTAGCTCTCAGCACTCAGCGCGTCTCATTTGTCGATCGGTTACCGGACGATCGTGCCGCTGGTCATGGTGTTGGTGTGTGCGGCGCCAGTGCGTGGCGGAGGGCGAGGACGCCGTAGCGGACGCGGGTCCCGGCGGTGCTGATGCTGATGCCGAGGTGTTGTGCGACTTCGGGGACGCAACACACATCCTGGTACTTCAGCGCCGGAAACGGCCCAGGCAAGCATCACCATCAGGCGTGCTTGGTGACAGCCAACCGAACTGACCCTGCGATGCGGTCACCGCTTCCGGCGGCTGCGTAGCCGGCGCGGCACCACCCACCTCTCCCTCTACTCCGTCGTCCGCCGTGTCGCCTCGCGCGGTCGAAGTCGGTACACCCGCGGAGCGATGTCGCCCCGGTGGGCGTTCACCAGCACAGGAGCGATGCGGATCCGCTTGCTCTCCCCGAGGCCGGGCCCGAAACGCTGACGCCGCCAGTGCGCCCGTCGGATGTGCGGGCTGACGTGGCTGGAAGGCTCGTCCTCGCCGGCCCGGCGCGTCTTCCCGCTTCGGTAGGTCGCCCCGACGTTGACGACTCTGATGCCGGCGCCCGCACGCTTGGCGTCCCGCTTGAACGACGACGTCGAGACCACCGCGTCGACGTCCGCGGCCGCCATGCCAGGCGGAACCTCGGTAGTGGCATCGGGTTCGTGCCACTGCGCCCAGGCGACGACCGCCGTGAGGTTGTCGACGACATCGCGGTACTGGGTCATGCTGCGCGATGCGGGGACGACAAAGCGCCCGAGCGATGCTCCGTAGGAGCCGCGGATCGTGAAGCACCATGCGAACAGGTCGTCCGGCCGTCCCAGGCTGTCCGAGAGCAGCAGCACACCCTCCACCTGCGCGCCGAACGAGGCAAGCATCTCGTCGAGACCCGGCGCGGACATGTCGGAGAGGTCAGCGCGGCTCCGCGACGCGATCAGGTCGCCCAGCGACTCGTTCGCCCGGAGTGCGTCGTGCGTCACCTGCGACAGGTTCTTCCACCGGTCGACCTCCGCGGGAGTGGGCGTCTTCGAGGGCTCGAGCAGCAGGGGCTCCGCGAACGCGAGGAACACGTTGGGGAACGGCAGCACCATCTCGGCCCTGTCCGACTCCGTCAGCGGCTCCGACTCCGCGAACGAGGCGGTCTGGCCGGCGGGGAGCCAGTAAGTGGCGGACGCAGTGAGCCCAACGGTGGCTTCGCCGAGCGCAGTGTCGTCCTGCTTGTTGAGCCATCGCGAGAACGCCGCCAGCGCGTACGAGTTCTGGGTCGCGACCCCGTGTCCGGGGTGCGGGTGCGGCTTCAGCTGAGCGAAGGGATGGCTGATTAGTCCGAGGGCCTTGGCGACGCGCTGCCGGGCATCGATGACTCCGCGCCAGTTCGTCAACATGCGCTCCGCGCCGTAGCTGGCCAACTGGGCCCTGGTCGCCGCCGACGTGCTGGGGACAGGCAGCTCGATCGTGAGCAGCTCGTTACCCGTAAATCTCGGCGTGCGCTCATGCGGCCGCGTGATTCGCCCGAGCGACTGCAGCGCAGGACCCGACGCGTCCCCGTACGAGACGATCGGACTCGAACCCCACGCGTGCACGGAAGCGGGATCGAGATTCGTCGCACGAGAACCCCAGACCGAACCCGCGAGCTGAAGCGCTTCTTCGAAGATCTCGGCCTGGTCCGGTGTGCTCTCGTCGGCCGTGGCAATCGTGTGGGTGCCGTCATCATCGACAGTGATCACGTCCTGCTCGATCAGGGTGCGCCGCCGGTCCGGCAGGATGAGGTCAGGTCCGATGACGCCAAGGTCGAGCAGGGTCTTCAGGTGAGAACGCTGCGCATCGGCGTGCGAGAACGTTGATGCCCCGTGCCGCTCACCACGGGCCCGCTGGATGCGCGTGACCTGCTCAGTGCTGAGCTTCGAGTTACCGTCGTTGAGCCAAGCAGGAACGCCCAATGCGCTACTGAAGGCCTCGATTCGTTCGATCCTCGTTGTACCGGGCGAGGCATCGATCGCGGCGCCACTGAACTTGTCCCAGGCCTCGTGGACCCAGGAATGGTGTGCTCGAGCGTCGGCAAGCACGGACCGCAGGTAGTCGCGCTCTGACCGCAGATCCTCGGCGATCGGAGCCACCTCTTCGGCAAGGGCGATGCGCTCCTGCTCGACGTCGGCCTGCAGCTGCCGAACCTCCGAGAGCGCGTCCTCCGCCTCGGCGAGGGCTTGCTGCTCCGACGCCAGCTCCGCCTCCAGCTGTCGGAGGACTGCGTCGTGCTGTGCGTTGCGCCGCCCATCTGCTCGGGTACGGTGCTTGCCGCGGGCCATCAGCTGATCTCTTCGACGTGAGGGAGCTCCAGACGGAGGGCACCAGCGCGAGGGTCGTTGGCGAGCCCTGCACGCCAGTGCGCTTCCGCGTTCAGCGCGGACACGAGGCGTGGCCGCGACGGGAGGTCAGGGTAGGCGGCATCGGCGCGGCTGAAGAGCTGTCGGGTGCGATCGGCCTGGCGACCCTCCTGCATGATCCGGTCCCAGAGGTCGACGATCTCGTCGCGGATCGCATCGGTCTCGTCCGTCGCGTGACTCGAGCGGTCGCGCGACGCTCGATCAAGCGCAAGGGTGACAACCGGGGCGTTGATTGCGGCTCGCTGCGCGTCCATGCGCCGCTTCCGCGTCAACACGACCTCCTCTCGAAGTCGCGCGAGATTCGCCGTCGCATCATCAGAACCCGTCATAACTTGCACCTTCCCTCAGCATCCTGCCGGACGGGGCCGACACGCCCTCTCCGCGTCGAGCTTGCTACCGGGTCCAGCGGTGCTCGGTCGCCCTTCCAACGCCGGATGTGCCATCGGGCTCCCGCTCACTTATCGAGCAAGTACCGAGGTAGACCCAGGTGCCCCTGTCACAGCTGCCGCCGACGTCAGGCCATCGCGTGGCTTCGACGGGAGCGGTCAGGTGCAGCTCCCGCGACCACTGCGGCGACCACGCCGCCCAGCAGCAGCACGAGCGCTCCGACCACGCCCGCCAACTAGAGCACGCTCGGCGCCTGATCGTCCCGCTCCCCCACCTATTCATGTTAAACGGCCGCCCTGCCGCGCGGCCGATCGCCGTCTCGATAGCCGGTCGCTTACCGAGACGACGGGGGCTCGAGGCCGAGGCCTGAGATGTGAGCAGCGTCGCTCGGTGTCGTCTTTCTAGCTTCGCTTCGTGTCGCCTGCTTGAAGCAACCTGATGCGGCGGTACAGGGTCGCTCGGGACATCCCGAGGTCGCGGGCGACCTGGGACGCTGGCTCGCCGGCGTCGAGGAGCCGGATAGCGGCACGGACCTGACTGTCGGTGAACACTGCGCGTCGGCCACCGAGGTCCTTCCCGGCGGTGCGGCGTTTGGTGACCGAGTCGCGGACCCGTTCGCGCTTGATCTCGAGTTCCATCTGTGCGAGCGCCGCCATGACGGAGAACACCATCGACCCCATCGGCGTTGCCGTGTCCACGTCGCCGCCACCGAGGTTCAGCACGCGAAGCCCCGCGTTCCGGTCGCGAAGCTGCGCGGCGAAGCTGAGCATGTCGATCGTGGACCTGCCCAGCCGGTCGAGTGTGGTGACCACCAATGTGTCACCGTCGTGCAGTGCGTCGAGCGCCCGGTCGAACGCCGGGCGCGACGCACGAGCCCCGGACACACCGTGGTCCACGTACAGGTCATCCCGGCGAACGCCCGCGGCGAGCAGATCCTGTTCTTGCCGGTCAGTGTCCTGCTGCCGGGTCGACACGCGCGCGTACCCGATCAGCTTCACCACGACTCGGCCACTGTCTCGCAACCAAACTTCATGACAGCGATCATGGCCCATACTTGCGACACAAGGTTACGAGACTCGCCGACACAGGAGTTTCCGCGGCACCCGCGAGCACCATCACGACGTCGACGAGACGTCTCGCAACCCTAGGGATGCGAGATAGTAGGTGCCGCCGTCGTGAGTTAGGTTCACGTCGTGCAAATCTTCACTTGGCAGATGGCCGAGGAACTCGCTCGCGAACACATGCGAGCCATCGGCTTCTCTGACGCGCGCCGCACCACTGGTGGTGCTGACGGCGGTATAGACATCAGGGCAGGACTCGCTGTTGCGCAGGTCAAGCACCTCTCGCAACCAGTGGGGTCACCAGACGTACAAAGGCTCCGAGGGGCTGCTCACGGAGTGCCCCACGCGGTCTTCTATTCGAGCTCGGGTTACTCGGCGGCGGCCATCGCCGTCGCTGAGACCTCGCAGGTGGCGCTCTTTCGCTACGCCACGACTGGAGATGTTGTGGCCATCAACGAGCAGGCGCGGTCTCTCGAAAGCGGTGCCCTGTCAGGTTCGACGAGTCTGCTGGTCGAAGCACTGGAAGCGCTTCAAGACGCAGCGGAGCGCGGCCGAGAGATGATCGACCGTGGGTCCGACGTTGCCATGTCCGTGGCCCAAAACGGCCTCGACGCAGAGTACGTCGAACTGGCGGACGTCGGTAACACAGCCGCGCTCAGGTTCTTGGAAATCGACGACGAGTGGCGGGCCACGATGACAGAGCGGCTTACCAAGCCGGATCTCACTCTCGAGGAGGCTCAACCGCTGCACGAGCGCTTGGAAAACGTGTGCGCATCGGCGCAGCGAGCGCTGACGGCATTGGCACTAGAGATGGAAGGTCTCGTACAGGCACGAGAGCAGGGGGCCACGTCCCTCGGCGTCGTGTCGCCTCATGCTGGTCCAACTTCGCCGGCCTAATTGCCCCCGGGGAGGGCCGTTCTGGCGTGAACGACGGTGCTCCCGATTAGGGTTTCAGTGTGCCTACCGTCGTTGACATCGCCTCCGCCCGACCGAAGGTTCTCGAGTTCTTCGCCGGCATCGGGTTGGCGCGGATGGGGTTGGAAAGCGCCGGCTTCCGTGTGGCGTGGGCGAACGACTACGAGCCGGACAAGTGGGACCTGTACCGCGGCCACTTCAACGACCCCGAGGGTGGCGGGCACAGCTTCGCCCTCGGTGACGTCGGCGCCGTCGATGCGGATCAGCTACCGAGAGACGCGAAGCTCGCCTGGGGCTCATCGCCATGCACAGACCTGTCACTCGCCGGCTCCCGAGGCGGCCTTCGTGCCGGGGAGTCCAACGCGTTCTGGCAGTACATCCGTCTCCTCGACGAGCTCGGCGATGACCGCCCCGAGGTTGCCGTGCTGGAAAATGTGGTCGGGCTGGCGACCTCGCACGGTGGCGACGACCTCGCCGCAGCCATCCGCGCGTTCAACGACCTCGGCTACTCGGTCGACGTGCTCGCGCTCGACGCACGACGCTTCATCCCACAGTCGCGGCCGCGACTGTTCCTCGTAGGTGCAATGAACCCACCAGAAGACACTGCCGAGCCCAACAGCGAACTCCGCCCCGACTGGTTGCAGGCCGTCTACGGCGACCCGACCCTGCGTACACATCGGGCACCGCTGCCGGCACCGCCGGCACCGCTGCTGTCCGGGTTCGGAGAATACGTCGAGACGATGCCCTCAAACGATGAGCGCTGGTGGGACGCCGCGCGAACGGAGTCGTTCGTGGCGTCACTGTCTCCGGTGCAGCGCGAACGGATCGCGGACATGCGCCGCGGACAAGGCGTGAAGTATCGGACGGCGTACCGCCGCACACGCAACGGCGTCGCTGTGTGGGAGGTCCGCCCTGATGACATCTCCGGTTGCCTCCGCACCGCCCGGGGCGGGTCCTCGAAGCAGGCCGTGGTCAAGCTCGGCAACAAGCGGCTTCAGGTGCGGTGGATGACCCCGCTCGAGTACGCACGCCTCATGGGCGCTGGGGACTACAACCTCTCTGGTGCCCGCACTAATCAGGCGTTGTTCGCGTTCGGTGACGCAGTTGCCGTGCCCGCGGTCTCCTGGCTCGCGGAGCACTACCTGATGCCACTCGTCCGCGGTGAACTCGCCGCTCAGGACATGGCTCCAGCGACGGCGCACCGTGGGTAGTCGCGGTATCGCGTCATACAACGACGCGGAGGGCAAACCGCCGTCGAAGCGGTCGATGCCGACCAGGTTCGTGCAGCGGTTCCGGCAGCTGCTCTCCGACGCACTGGCCAACGTCGACGAGGCCAGCGGCAAGAAGCTCAACAAGTGCATCGGCGTGTACGCGTTCTACGATTACGATGGCGAGCCGATCTACGTTGGTCAGACGTGGGAAGACTTCGGCACGAGAGTCGGCCGGCACCTCCGCGGCCAACGCACCGACACCCTCGCGTACCGCATCCTCGACCCGTTCGAGGTCGCGGAAATGGAGCTCTACCCCGCCGAGGAGGCCCGGTCTCTGCCGAAGGCGGAGAAGACAGCGGTGATCGATGCGCTGGAATACTCGGTGTACCTCACTGCGATCGAGAGGTCGAAGTACCGCGCGATCTTGAACGAGAAGATTCCGCCGGTCTCTCCGCGGATCAAGCTGCCGCGCTCGTACCGGTTCCCCCTTGTTCCAGACGACATGCGCGAGGACCGTGAGCACCCGGACGTGCGCATCGCCCGCCGCGCGGAGACGCTTGCGCGAGTCGCCGCGGTCGCGCACGAGCGTGGTGAGGTGTCATCCGGCCTACGGCGCGTGATTGTCATCCAAGCCGTCCGGCTCGCCGACCTCGCCGCCGCCCGCCTCGCATACGCGGAAGGCCGTTCCCGTCCGTCGGCAACAGCAATCGACGTGCAAGGGCTCGTCGGCAGCGTCATGGCTGAGTTTGGCGACGACGACCCCCAGGGTGATAGCGCCGACGCGTAGCGGTCTGCACGCACAACGGCTGAAAGCCGGTCTCTTCGACGCTCACCGAGTCTGGCTGAGCAGCTCACGCCAAGCCGCGTCAAAGTCCGCAGTCCGGTCGAGCCCGCGCGCCTTCGACGAGCGCACCTGAGACACGGTGACGACCGTGCCGTTGGTGTGTTTCTTGAAGGACCCGTGCTCGCGCACCTCATCCGGCGTCCACTCACGTGCCGCGACGACCTCCCCAGTCCCGTTATCGATGACGAGGAAGGCACATAGATCGAAATCGAACGATCGGATCGGCGAGAACACGGCACCGCTTGCCATGCCGGGTCGGACCAGTCGCACCTTCACCTGCACCTTGCGCCCATCGACAGCGGTGAGGTCGTAGGACTTCTCCGAGTTCGGAGCGAGCAGCCCGTCGTAGACGATCGCGGCGCAGTACTCGGCGAGGTCTCCGATGGGTGCGTTGTTCGTTCGTATGAGGTGTCGCGTGCGAAGTTCGACGAGGACACTCGTGTACGTGTCGAGCAGATCTCCGACGCTCAGGCGCGCGAGCAGGGTCCCGTCCTCGTCGTTGATGCCATCCAGGTCTTCTGTCTCCGCCAACGATGCTGAGACCGCTTCCATGCCCACAACCGGCTCGGTGGAGACGCCAGTAGTCTTCGAGAATCGGGCGGTCAGAATCGCGATCTGTTCGCCGGTGAGGCTCCACGGCTGTCCGGTCTCGCTTGGGTGCCGCCAGCCTTGGCCGCGCATCCAGCCACGCATCTGCTTCGGGTCAGCACCGATCTGTGCCGCGAGTTCGGGAACCGACAGCTGCTCGCTCATGTTCGAACCGTAACCGCCTCACCCTGACGCAGTGAGCTCGGGGCACAACAAATGTTCCCCGAGATCTCCGGGCCAGGCGGCCCATGAAGATCCCGGGAACCGTCGCGGGACGTGATCACGACACGGAGCGCTGCTAGAAGGACGACACCGAGCGAAGCTGCTCACAGCCTGAGAACACGCGCACCCGAGCAGTCTCAGATAGGTAGTCCGAAATAGGTTCCGGTGACGGTGCCCTATGCGAGACTCGGCGCATGGAATCCGGATGGACCCTCGGCTACGCCCGAGTCTCGACCGACGGCCAGGACCTCACGGCGCAGACCGATGCTCTCCTAGCGCTCGGCGTGCCGGCGGAACGGGTGTTTACCGACAAGGGCATGACCGGCACCAAGCGCGACCGACCGGGGCTCAAGTCGGCGCTGGCAGCCTGCCGGCCGGGAGACACCCTCGTCGTCACGAAGCTCGACCGGCTCGCGCGATCCCTCCGCGACGCGACAGACATCGCGGAAGAGCTAACGCGCCGCGGCGTGAAGCTGAACCTCGGCGGATCCATCTACGACCCCACCGACCCCGTCGGTCGACTGCTGTTCAACGTGCTTGGGATGGTCGCTGAGTTCGAGTCCGATCTCATCCGGGCCCGCACCCGGGAAGGCATGGCCACAGCGAAGGTCCGCGGGAAGCTCAAGGGGCGCAAGCCCAAGCTCTCCCCCGCGCAGGAGCGTCACCTCGTCGCGCTACACCGCGCCGGCGACCACTCAATCGCCGAGCTCGTCGAACTATTCGGAATCGGACGCGCGACGGTGTACCGGGCGCTCGACCGAGCCCCGGTCGCCGACGCTCCCGACCTCACGCTCCCCCGCGTCGACGCCTAGGAGCCTCCCCCACTGCCTGCGCCGTACTGCTCACCGTACTTCGCCCGAATTGCTTCCTCCACGACGCTGCGGATCGTGCCCTCGCCGCCGTCCACGGCTGCGTCAATCAGGTCCTGAACGTCGAGAGCAAGTCGTGTGCTGAACGGCACGGTAACTTCGCGTCGAGGACGGCCACGCCGAGGAGCCGGCGCTGGCTGCGCCGGTGCACTGGGAACGACGGGCGCAGGGGTCGGCGCCTCGTCCCGCTGGCGATAGTCGACGGGGTCGACCCTCTCGTCAGCGGCCGCCTGAGGCCGTCGACGAGCCCGCAGGTCCCCCGGTCGCTCCGGCTTCTGGTCGCTCATCGGATCACCTGATCGACGATTGCGCTATAGGCATCCAGCACCGGGGCACCCTTCCTGTAGTTGCCGTACCACTCCCCCGTCAGTCGCACTTCCTGCACGATCGCTCGGTCAGGAACGAGAGGTGTGATCAGCATGCCGGTCTCGCGGAGCTCATCGATGCTGGCGACAGCAGGACGCGACATGATCGTCTCGCGTACGACCCCAACGACGATGCCTGCTTCCTCGAGCGCCACAGGCGCACCGATGCGCTCCCTGCTGTGTCGGAACTGCTGCACGGTCTTGCGCGCGCCGTTCACGCCGTCGACGCCGTCGTTCGTTGCAGTCGCAGCGTAGACAACGGTGTCCGCTGCGTTCAGTGCCGCCAAGGTGAGTGGTCCCCCCTGACGATTGGGGCAGTCGATCACCACGAGGTCCGCTTGCACACCCTCGAGCGACGTGCGGAGCCGGAGCTCCGCGTGATCCGCGCGGTCGGCCTCGCGGTTCGACACGTTTCGAGACGAGGGCAACACTCGGAGATTGCTCGACCAAGCCGCAGGGACGGCGAGGTCTTCTGCCCACCCCTCGGGCTCCTCATTGCCAAGGATCGCCCCCACGTGCAAGCCGTCACCCGTCGGCTCTACCCCTAGCCACTTCGTCGACGCCGCTCGAGGGTCCAGATCGATCAACAGGGTGCGCTTGCCTCGCTCGGCAGCGACCATAGCGATGGATACGGCGGTCGTCGTCTTCGACACCCCGCCCGACTCGCTGTACACCATGACTGTTTGCATGTCATCAAGCATGACGGCATGCATGCTGGCTGTCAAGCATTCTTGCATGAAAGAAAGAAGGAAAGCATGAATGCTTGCACGTCACGCTGCTAGCTCAAGATCCCGAAGCTCCTGCAGCAGACCACGTCGAACGAATCGCATTGCCTCTTGGTGGTCGCCTCGGCCGTCGCTTGAGCATGGATAGGTCGGGTACGCCTCGGGACCGCCACGCTCGTCCTCAGAACGAAACAGAACCGCCTGCGTCGGTGGAACTCGGTCACGGCCGCGGCGCCCGGCCTTGCGAACCAGGTGGTCTTGCCACCAGGCCCATAAATCGCGCTCGTCGACGTACTGCTGTGCGCGTCGTTCGAGGATGCCTGCGACGCCGAGCCGCCGAGCCACATGCGAGCGGAAGTCCTGCAGCCGCCGACGCCAGCCTGCAGGGGACGCGATCGCGAGTGTGTGCCTGCGGAGCCGCGCCAGGGCCGCACGTGCACGGCCGTGGGGGAGTCCCGCGCGGCCAGCGACACTCTCGACGGAGTTCTCGGCGCTCGTCAGGCTCTCGTACATCCCACGAGCTGTAGGGCCCAGTCCTGCGCGCGTGAAAACGTCATGCCGGCCTGCGGTAATCCGGTCCTCCAGTGCCTCTATCAGGGCGGCCCTGACGTCGAAGAGCTCGGCCGGGGGGCGGGCGGTCACATCGTGAAGTGGCCCGAGGTGTTCAACGGGTGTGGAAAACCGCTCGGTAAGCCGCCAGACGGCCGCGTTGGGGCCGTCTGCCTGACGTCGCCGGGTGATCCAGCCGGCCTCATGGAGGCGGCGGAGGGAGCGGTCGACGGTGCTCGACGGGATGCCGGTGGCGATCGCCACCGACCGGAGGGCTGCTGCGACGTCGCGAGAGCCGGTGCGCAAGGACAGCCAGGCGAGGTAGGTCAGGACGGTGCTGTCGTGGAGGTCTGCCTCGGAGCGGGTCCAGCGGCCAGGGGAGGCGGTGAACGCCTGCAGCATGGCGTCGACGACGTCGACGATGCCGGTCAGCTCGGTGAGGTCGCGCTGGGCGCGTTCCTCGGGCGCGTACCGGTACAGCACGGCCCGCTCCTGCGCCTTCGCCCACTGCCGCTCGAGGCGCGCGGCAGCCTCGGCCGCGGTGCGGCGTTCGCGGCCGCCGGTGGGGCGGTTGCGGGTGCGGTAGTGCTCCATGCCGGGGGCGGTCCTCGCGGCGTGCTCGACGTCGGCGAGGGTCCACCCGGACACCGCGGCGGCGAGCAGGCAGAGGTAGCCGGTGCGGGACGGGTCGCGGCCGCCAGCGACGGTGGCCATGTGCGCCTCACCCCACGCCGGGAGGGTCCGGTGCGCACGGTGGCGGGCGTCGACGGGGCCGGTGGGGGAGGAGTCCGCAGGGTCGACGGTCGGACGGAGCTCACGGAACGCAGCAGTGACGCGGAGCAGGTCGCCGGCGGTCACGGTCGGGGTGCGGAGCACATCGACGTCGTCGGCGCCGGCCATGACGGTCGAGGCGCCACCGCGTGCGTGCGGGGCTCCTGGCGGCCGGACGGCGCCGGTGCGGTCGTTGCAGAGCATCCCGTGGTCGAGGGTCGGCAGGACGGTGCGTGCGGCGTCAGCGAGCTGCACCATCGTGGCCCTGTCGACGCCGGCGAGGGGGACCCACACGTGGAAGCCGCCGGTGGGGCTGGACCGGCACACCACGTGGGGGAGACCGGTGTCACGGAGGATCCGAACAAGCACGCCGAGGTCGTCGGATGCCTGCTCGAACGCGTCATCGGTCTTCGCGTCGAGGTCGAACGCTGCAAACCAGAACCGGCCGTCCAGGCTCGTCAGGTCCATCGCCCACGGCGTCGCCGGCGGGTTCCCGTTCACCGGGTACTTCGATGGGTAGCTGTTCGACCGGATCACACCGTCGGCCTCAGCGATCATGCGGTTCACGTACCGGCGGGGCGCGATCGCGCGCGTGAGCTCCCACGGGCTGTCCACAGTGGACACGCGGGCAGATTCGTACGTGCTGGACGCAGCAACGTGCGTTACGATGGCGACACCTCCCCTCCTCGGAGTGGTGGTACGACGAAGGCTCCCGGCTCCAACCGGGCTTCTTCTTCGGAACTCTCACGACCTGATGTGCTTGGCGGCTGATGCAGGTGGTGAAACTGACTTAGGGCCTCGGCCCGGACCCCCGCTTCGGCGGGGGTTCTGTCGTTTACGCGGCTGTGTGGGCGACCTCCGGGGTCTCGTCCAGGACAGGCAGAGCGCCGTACTCAGCGACGAGCTGGGCACGAAGCCGCTCGAGGTAGAGCGAGAAGCTCAGGTTGCCGGACGCCTTGGCGGCGGCCTGGAAGTCCTTGCCTGTGTCGGGGTGAAGGGCGATGTCGCGGATCCGCGCGGGCTCAACGCCGCGGGGAAGGCGATTGCGCTTCACACCTGCATTGGATCCGGTCATAGGCACGAGTGTGGTGTTAACCCGCGGTCTATTCGGGGACGCTGGTGCGGCGTGTCGGATTCCGGTGCTCACTGGAGCCACCCTGCGACAATCTGCACCCACCGGCGACGGAACGCGCGGACGAGCGTGGTCTCGCCGCGGCAGAACCGGACGAAGTAGCTCCGGCCCATCGGGGTCTTGGAGATCAGGAAGTGGAAGGCGCCGGGGAAGCGGGTGAAGATGCGCAGCAGCTTCTCGCCGACGGTGATCTCGGGCACGAGCTCTGCCTGAACCTGGGCCTCGTACCGGTCGAGCGCTGCGGCGTCGCCGTTGGTGTGCGCGGCGGCCGCGATCCCTGCCCACTCGCCGGAGCGGAGCGCGAAGGAGATTCCTTCGCGCGTCCACGGCTCGAGGAGCCCGGCGGTTTCGCCGGCGAGGACGACGGTGCCTCGTCGGAGCGGGGAGTCGGACGCGCGCCACTGGGTCAGGTGGCCGCTGCTGCGGTCCTGCTCGGTGGGGTGCAGGTCGAGCCGCTTGATCCACGCGTCCAGGTAGGAGCGGGTCTGCTCGCCGTAGCCCTTGCGCTCGATGACGCCGACGGTGAGGGTCTTCTCCTTGGGAAACACCCATGCGTAGGTGCCGGGGCGAGGACCCCAGTCAAGGAGCACGCCGGTGGTGGCGTCTTCGGGGCGGCGGGGGACCTCGACCTCAAGGCCGAGGTCTGCGCGCTCGATGCGGACGCCGACGTGGCGACCGACGCGGCCGCCGGAGCCGTCGGCGCCGATCACGACGCGCGCCAGGAGATCGTCACCGTCGCTCAACGTGAGCCGTGTGTGGCCGTCCTCGTCCGTGAGGGAGCGCACGTTGGCTCCGTCGCGGAACTCGGCGCCGGCTTCCTTCGCGGCGTCGACGTTCGCCTGGTCGAACCGCTCGCGGTCGACCATCGCAACGAACGGTGCGCCAGTACGGACGCGGGTCACGCGGCCCATGCGGTGCGAGAAGCCGACCTCGGGTACGTCCGCCTCGATCGTGGCGAGGGCGTGCTCGTTCATGCGGTGTCGCGACTGGCCGATGATGCCGCCGCCGCAGGTCTTGTACCGCGGGAAGGTCGCCTTATCGAGCAGGAGCACGCGCGCACCACCGAGAGCGGCGTAGCGTGCAGCGGTGGCTCCAGCGGGGCCCGCTCCAACGACCACGACGTCCCATACCTGATTGGCGTCTGTGTCCTGCATGAGGCACGAGCCTACCCGGGATCGGACGAGCTACGCTGGATGCGTAGCAAGAATCCGAGCACGGCGAGTCGAAGAAAGGGCAGTGCCTGTGGCAGACGAAGTCAACCGTGGCACCGCGCTCAACCTGCTCAACGAGCGAGGCGTCCCCGATGCGTTGTCCATGTCAGACCTGCGGAAGCGCCTGCAGGACCTCACGGGCCGCGACCTCGAGTACTACGTCACCCCGAACCTCGAGGGCAAGGAGATCCACGGGGTGTGGGGATCCGACCTCCAGCAGAACGTCGACATGGTCTACCTGCCGCCGGGGCCGGCGGGCGTGCAGTACTTCATCCTGCAGCACGAGCACGGACACATGTTCGTCTCGCCGCACGGCGGGAAGAAGGACCTCGGCGCCGACCCAAGCGTCATCGACCTCCTCGGCTCGGCGATCCCGCTGGGACGCCGGCTGAGCTTCACCTTCCAGCACAGTGACTTCTCCGCCGACGAGGAGCGTCTCGCCGAGATGGTCGGCGCGGAGCTCGCCGTCCGTGTGCTGCGCTACGAGAAGCGCCGCGGCAAGGACTTCCAGTTCGGGCGGGTGTTCGAGGGATGAACAGCGAACACGGCCTCATCACCGTCCTCGGCGTCATCACGGTCGCCGCGGTCTGGACCGCAGCGGCTGCCATGCTGTTCCCGAACGTCCGGGGGAAGAACTCGATGCTGCCGACCGGCGTCTTCTTCTGGGCGATCGGATGCAGCCTGCAAGCGCCGTGGGTGTACCGCATCGTCGACGCGCAGCTCGGCGGCGAGAACCTCACGAACCTGCTGTACCGATCGGCCGTGGTCATCGCCCTCGGCTGCCTCGAGGTCATGGTCATCCGAGCGATGCGCGGCAACAAGGTCCGTCAGCTCGAGGCGGCGGTCTGGGCGTTCACAGCGCTCGTCATCGCTGCCCAGACTGCGCTGTTCTTCGCCGCCGACTGGTCGGTGTCCGACCCCTTCCTCGGGCAGTACGTGGGTGAGCCCCTCCGCGAGATCTTCTCGTCGATCCTGCCGTTCTGCGTCGGCCTCTACGGCGTGCAGGTGCTCGCCGTCGCCTTCAAGGGCCTCCCGGGCTACGGCGAGTGGACGACTCGTTGGGGCGTGGGCCTCATCGGCGTTGCCGCGATCGTCGACCTCGCCTGGACCACGTTCTGCCTGACCCTCTCAGCGCTGCGGGTGTTCTGGAACCCGCAGCTGTTCATGACCGGCACCGTCGACCCCATCTGGGAGGTCGCGGTCGTCACCGAAGCCGGCGTGACCGCTATCGGCGTCATCGTCGCCGCCGCCCGCCCGGCCCTCGTCCCGGCGTGGCGTCGGGTGCTGCTCGTGGTCTCGATTCCGATCAGCGAGCGTGCACTGCACGCGAACCCCCAGTACAGCGTCCACAAGCGCTCTGAGCGCATCGAAGCCGCGTTCAAGAGTCGCGGAGAGGTTGCGGAGCTGACACTCTGGCAACGTTGGGCTGAGCTCGAAGACAACATCAGGCTGCGACAGTTCCGGCCCCGCTGGTACGAGCGGCACCTGATCCGTCTGATGATGAGCGCTGCCAGCGCTGGGATGGCCGGGAGCATCGTCTCTCCGCTGCTCAGCACGACACCGAACACCGCACACCAACCCGACCCGACCCGAATCGAGTCAGCAGCATGAGCTACGACAAACTCACCGACGAGCAGCAGGAGCAGCGCGCCGCCCTGGCGCGCAAGCTCGACCTGCTCTGCCGCACGATCATGGCCCCCGACGGCGCGCCGGTGACGTACCCCAAGATCCGGGACTACCTCGCCGAGCGCTACATCAAGCTCTCCCGCTCCCGGTGGGAGTACATGCGCGCCGGGAACAAGTACCTCGTCGACGACAAGCTGCTGCTGTCCGCGATCGCGCAGTACTTCGAGGTCGACCCGGCATACCTCATCGGTCCCGAGAGCGAGCTCACCGAGACGATCGACGCGGCCCTGCGCTTCACGCTCGCCGAGCGCACCAGCCCGGTGAAGCTGCATGCCGCACGGACCCTCGGACAGGACGTCTCGCCGGAACATCTGCGCCGTCTGACGGCACTGCTCGAGGAGATCGAGGCCGAGCGAAACAGGTAAAACGCATTATGCGTAGCAATACGCATAGTGCCTAGTGCAACGCCAAGTGCGTAGTGTTACGCTACCCCCGTACAGGGGCCCCCTGTACGGGGGTAGTTGTCTTTCGTCCCCGCGGCTGGAGGGCTCACAACTTATTAAGTTGGAGGAGTCCTCATGGGCCAGCACGACAACGCGGACCACTCAGCACCAACCTCGACCGGGATGCTCTTCCGGTCACCGGAGGCCGATACTGCCGGCCCCACCGCAGCGCAGATCGGTCTGCGGGGGGCGCTCAACAAGTTCGGGCTGAAGCTGCAGCCGAGCGCTGTGGAACGGCAGGCGCGCGAGCAGGCCGCCGCCCTGAACGTGGCACGGGCGGTCATCCTGCACAGCGCGTTCACCCGCCCGGTCGGCGTCCTCATCGCCAACCCGAAAGGCACCTCGGGCAAGACGCCGGCCACGCTCGGCCTCGCCTCCGCGTTTGCGGCGGTGAAGGGCAACGGCATCTGCGCGCTCGAGGTCGCCGACGACGCCGGCACCCTCGCGCTGCGCGCCGAGGGGACGCCGCAGCTCGACCTCGGCGACCTGGTGCGGGACATCGACCAGATCCGCTCGTCGGGGCAGCTCGCCGGCTACGCCGTGCAGCAGTCCTCGTTCGTCGACGTGTTCGGGTCGAGGCCGGGGGAGTCCCGGCCGGCCCTGACCGCGAACGACGTCGTGACGGTCTCGCGCGTCATCGACGAGTACTACCGGTTCCGGTTCATGGACTCGGGCAACGTGGTGACGACCGGGCCGTTCCTCGGCGCGATCGACGTCGCCGACGTGCTCGTGGTGCCGGTGATGATGGCCCGCGACTCGGGGCTCAAGGCGATCGAGATGCTCGACGGGCTGATCGCTGCTGGCGGTCATGCCGCGGAGCTCGCCCGTAACGCAGTGATCCTGCGGATGACCGATGGTCGCCCGGAGAACACCGACGACCGCGACGACGTCGTGCGCTACCTCGAGGAACGCGGCGGCGCCCGGCAGTTCGACATCCCGTTCGACGCGCACATCGCCGAGCGTCGCGACATCACGTGGGCGAAGGTGTCCAAGGGGACTCAGGACGCGTTCACGTTCGCGGCAGCCGAGATCGTCCGCGTCGTGCGCGGCGAGCAGCCCAGCACGACCCCGGCCCGTCAGGAGCCTGGCGAGACCGTCTCGGCCGCACCGCTGCCGTCGGATGACGAGGATCCCGACGCGGAACCCGTCGATGAGGCTCCCGCGCCGGTGTCGGCCTCCGCTGCGGTTCAGGCCCCGGTCGTGCCGGCGGTCGAGGCCGCGCCGCAGGAGGGGTGGGTGCGGTGCCCCGAGTGCGCGCACGAGACGCCGCTCGCGACGTTCTGCGCGTTCTGCCGCCACCGCCTCGACGCACCGGTCAACCTGCAGCGCTTCTACGGCCGCGCCCGTCGTGCATCCGGATACGACGAGCCCGCGGAGGACCTCCCGGAGCAGCTGCGTAGCCGCCCCTCGTCTTCCTCTGAGCACAGCGACACCGGCCGCGCGTCGGCCTAACCACGAAAGGTCCCACCATGTCTCTTCTTCCCATTCCCGCGCTCATCGTGAACACCGCAGCCGTGGTCGTTGCCGCAGGTGACAACCCGTTCGACGGTGTGACGCCGAACTTCGATTGGCTCGGCGACGGCTTCAATCGGGTCTGGGTGCCCGCCCTCGGTGGCGCGCTCGGCCTGGCACTGATCGCGCTGGCGTTCTTCTTCATCCGTGCCGTGTTCGGCCTCAGGAAGGCGCTGGACGCGAAGAAGCCCAACGACGCTGAGCACGCCCGCAACACCATGCTCGGAACCGGCATCGCGATCGCCTGCGTGATCCTCACCCCGACGCTCTTCCTCGCGATCACGACCGCTGCTCAGCGAGGCGCCTAATGAGTGGCCCCGAGCAGCGCGATCGTGCCGTCCAGACGAAGAAGCGGGTCAGCGTCCCCAAGCTGGTCCTGATCGTCATCGCCGCGTTGATCGTCGCGTCCCTGGTGCTGCTGGTCGTCGTGGCGGTCATCCCCCGTCAGAGCACCCCGCAGGCTGCCTCGTCGACCTCGACTGCAGCGGAGGCAACGCCCGGGTCGGCACCGACGATCGACAGCCTCGGCGACTCAGAGCGGCGCACCGTGTCCGGCTGCGTCGCAGGGACTGGGATCACCGGTGAGGACCTGCTGCAGCTGCGCCGCACGAAGGATTTCACCGTAGAGGGCGCTGCCGAGTTCCTCGGCGGGTTCTTGCAGGTGACCTCCGCGGCGGATCCGGAGTGGCGGTCTGGCATCGACCAGGTGGTGAACATCGCCACGACCGGCACCGCTCACGACCTGCTGAAGACGCAGGTTCAGGAGGGCACTCCGTACGCCGACGCGCAGAAGCACACCGCTGACCTGTCGAAGGGCGCGTTCAAGGTCGTGAAGCTCACCTCGCACACGGTGACGATCGACATCGCCGCTGCGACGACGACGGACGGCAAGCCCGACGTGCGCGACGGGAAGGTCAACTACACCGGCGGGGAGTTCGTCCTCACCGCGACCGATGGCGGATGGGTGGTGTCCGGGGCGTCCGGTGACGGCGACTGGCGCGTCAACGCGACCCAGTCCGGCACCACGTTCAAGGAGGGCTGCTGATGGCTTGGTGGCAGGACGCAGGATCCACGGTCGCCAACGGACTGTCGGGGATCGTTTCGGGCATCGTCGGGTCGACGGCGAAGACGGCTACCGACGTCGTCAAGGCGGTCGACTTCGTCAAGGACCCCGCCGGGTACATCACCTCGCTGCTGCAGCAGGCGGTCTACACGACGTCGACGAAGCTCATCCCGCCGATGATCGACGCGCTGCACCCCGACTACACGGCGCAGTGGTGGATCGACTCGTACCGAGTGTCGTTCGGGATGGCGTTCCTACTGGCGGCGGTGCTGCTGGTGGTGTCGTTCGTGCAGACCCAGAAGGGCAAGAACTCCGGGAAGGAGCTCGCCGAATCGCTGTTCGTCGCGCTACCCGGGTTCGTCGTCGCCGGGGCGTTCGGACCGCTGGTCGGGCAGCTCATCGGGAAGGTGTTCGTCCAGCTCGAGGACTCGATCGCCGCATGGGCGGTCGGGTCGTCCACGAAGGACTACTTCAAGCACCTCGGCGACGCCGCGGCTTCCAAGGACGCCCAGGAGCTCTGGGGGACCGCGTTGATCTCGCAGATCACCCTCGAGGCGCTGCTGATCGGGATGATCGTCGTCGTCTTCGTGCTGCTGATCCAGCTCGCGACGATGTACCTCACCGGCGCCCTGATGGCGCTGTTCCTGGCCTGGCTGGTGAACCCGAAGACGCGGCACCTGGCGAAGATCGGTCCGACGGTGTGGCTCGCGCTCTGCTTCTCGCATGCGTTGCTGATCCTGCTGGTCGGGATCGTCTTCCGTGCGGTCGGCGGCCTGCAGATGAAGGCCGTGGAAGGCGACGCAGGGGACTTCGCGACGTTCGTCAACCTCGCGCTGCCGGCGGTGTTGATCTGCATGATCATCTTCGCCCCGATGGCGCTGCTGAAGATCGCATCACCGGCGTCCGCACCGCTTGGCGGCGGCGGTCAGGCCCGCGACGGCGGACTGAACAGTCCCAACAGTGCGCCGCAGATCCCCACCGGCAACGGCGGCCGCGGAGGGTCCTCCGGGCCGCAGAACCCGAACCAGGCCGCCGGCAACGGCAACCAGTCGGGATCTGGGTGGACGCCGTCCACGCAACCGGTGCAGTCCGGTGGTGGCGGAGGAGGTTCGACGACGATCAACGCGTCGAACACCGGAACCACCGGCAGCGCCGCGAACCAGGCAGCGCAGGCCGGCGGTCGGAAGAGCGCCCAGGCCGCTGCCCAGCAGGGCGCCACGTCCGCGGCGAGCAAGACCGCGACCGCTGGCACTGCGGCGTCCGGCGTCGGCGCTCCTGTCGCGGTCGCCGCCGTCCTCGCCAACGCCGCGCTGAAGGCCGCCGCCACCGCGGTGCGTGCAGGCCACCAGGCCGCTGAACAGGCCGGCGACGCCGGCACCCACGACTGAGCCGGACCCGGAAGGAACGACGCTCATGCGCACATCACTCATCGGTGGGGATCTGGCCCACCGTGGACTCTTCGGCGGACGGATCTCGAAGGTCCGCATCTGGACGCTGTCGATCGCGCTCGTCGTCGGGTTCGTCGCGGCCGCGATCTGGCAGATCGTCGGCCTCGTCGTGCTGGTGGTGCTGCCGCTGATCGGCTGGTTCGTCACGATCGACACCGCCAATAACACCGTCCTCACGCGGCAGATCGACCGGCGATCGTTCCGGAACCGGGACAAGCGCGGTCTGACCACCTTCGTCCCGTACGACAAGGACGGGTGGGACGCCCTGACCGACGCATGGGCGAACGCCGACGGTCGCGCTGCCCGGAAGGAGGCGGAGCGGCAGATGCACGCAATGCGCCTCACGCCCGACGGCGTCGAGGGCATGCTCTGGCTCCGCGAGCGGAATCGCACCCCCGGGATCCAGTGGCACCGACCGTCGTTCGGGCAGGAGTACCTCGCCGTGGTGTTCAGCACCACCGGGCAGGTCGAAGGCATCGAGTCGGACGCGGTGTTCGACGCGTCCGCCGCCGGGTACGAGCAGGTTCTCGCGCAGTTCGGCGACGCACTCACCCTGCCGAACCGTGTGCAGACGATCTCCCGCATCCTGCCCTCGGACCCGGCCCCACACGAGGCGTGGCTGGCTGAGAACGGCGACGACACGATCCCCGACAAGATCCACGAGTCCTACCGCGAGGTCGTCGACGACATCTCCGCAGCGCAGCTGGTCAACCGTCCGATGTTCGTCGTCTGCTGGCCCGTCACCGACCGGTTCGTCGCCCGCGCGGAGCGTGCTGGCGAGGGCATCGACGGCTGGCTGACGGTGATGGACCGGGAGATCCGCTCAGTGCAGGCAGCGTTCGAGGCGGCCCGGTTCCGGAACGTCCGACCGCTGACCGCCCGACAGACCGCCGCCGTGCTCCGGCACCTGCAGCACCCCGGCTTCCCGATGGACCAGGCCGGCGACATCACCCCCGACCGGGCATGGCTGCCCTCGCAAGAGGACTGGTCGTACATGACGTACGTCGGCGCACCTGACGGGAGGCTCTCGCAGTCGCTCTCGCGCACCTGCCGGGTCACCGCGAAGGACGTGAAGATCTCGCATCGTACGTCCCTGTGGATGGCGCCGATGCTCGGCGAGATGCGGCACCAGGTCGTCCGCACGATCAGCTTCCACCTCGAGCTGACCCCGCAGGACCACGCGCTGTTCCTCGCGGAGAAGGACCGGGTGTCCGACATTGCCGACGCGAACCGGCGGGCTCGCGGCGGCGGCATCGAGGACGCAACGCTGAACGTCGAGCAGGAGGCGGCGAAGCGTCGCATCGCCGACCTCACACCCGGCACCGGACACACCGGCGCGAACTGGGTCGGCTACATCACCGTCACCGCCGGCAGCAAGCGGGAGCTCTCCGACGCCGTCGAAGAGATCACGGCCGCTGCATCGAACGCCGGCATCAGCAAGCTCACCTGGCTGGACCCCCACCAGCAGACCGCCGCCGCCTACACGTGGCCGGTCGGCCGAGGGATCGCCCCGACGAACGGATCGATCGGCACACGCGTCGAGAAGCTCGCAGCGGGCAAGGAAGCGAAGGAATCGCTGTGACCGGCCTCGACTGGACGATGTTCGTCAGCGTGCAGGGGTTGCTGATCGTCGGAATCGGTTACATCGCAGTCGGCTGGCGGACCCGGAACCGCCGCCGCGCTCGGACCGGCATCGTCCTCGCCGTCGCCGCGATCGCCGCACTGGTGGTGGGCGGCATCATCGGCCCCGTCGCCGGCCTCTTGCTCGTCGCCGTGGCGGTCCTGTCGGTGTGGTCGGTGACGCGGCGGCTCCGGAGCATCGACCAGCAGGCAGCAGCACAGCAGGCCGACGCATGACCGGCCGCGACGACATCTACACGACCGTCACCACGATCCTCCCCGCCGGTGAAGACGAGCAGCTCCGCCGCTCACGGCAGCTCCGGTCGCGAGTGCTCGACCTCAACCTCTGGGCGAAGGAGGGGTGGCGGCTCCGCGACAGCATCCACATCCCCGCTGACGACGTGATCGAAGTGCACGACACCCTCGAACGAACAGGACCCACCCGATGAGCACCACGACGAACACCGAGCCCAAGACGACCGATGAGCCGTTCGAAGGGACCCGTCGCTCCCGGCGTGCTGGCGCACTGTCCGCGAAGCAGCGGATGAAGCGCACCCTCCGCTCCGTGCCCGAACCCGTCGAGGATGTCACCGATGAGCTCGCGCCAGGCCACGACGCGAACGGCTTCCCGGTGGCGGCAGAGGGCGGCTACCAGCCGAAGCGGCGGAAGCTGCTGACCCGGATCGGGTACTACGGACCCGTCGTCGCCGGCGCACCGTCGACGACTCGGCAGGTGGAGATCCTCAACCCGGCTCCGATCGCGTCACCGATGGAGTTCCAAGGGCTGCTGTCGGGGATCGAGACGCTGTCGTCGACGCCGGCGACGAACGACCAGTTCGCGGCGTTCCGCGCCGGGAAGGTCACCTCCGCGAACGTCTGCACGATCGGTGACGTCGGGGTGGGTAAGTCGACGCTGATGAAGTGCGACTACGTGCTCCGGCCCCTGGTGCTGAAGGGGCGGCGGGTCGTCGTCATCGACATCAAGCCGTTCACCGGCGACTCGAAGTTCGGCGAGTACACCCCGGTCGCGGCCGCGATCGGGGTCGACCCGATCCGGTTCATCATCGCCGACACCACGACGTCGGCGGCGCGCGAGGGAGTGACGCTGAACCTCCTCGACCCGCGGCTGCTGCAGACGCAGCTCGTGCCGGGCCCGACCGGCATGGTCCAGATGGTGCAGCAGGCCGCCGCGGTCCTCAACGACAACGTCGAGCTGGACCGGTTTGAGAAGAAGGCCATCCGCGTCGCCGTCCTGCACGCTCTGCAGGCGGCGAAGGACAAGGGCCGCGCCGCGAACATCCTCGACGTGCTCGAGTACCTCGGCGACATGGACGTCCCCGAGTACAGGGGTCTGAGCTCGGCGGTCAAGGATCACCAGGAGCTCGCCGGCTACGGCGCGCGGATCCTCCTCGAGCGGATCCCGGAAGAGATGCCGGGCCTGTTCGACGGGGACACCTCCTCGAACGTGGCGCTGGACAAGAAGGCGACGTTCTTCGACTTCAGCCAGCTGCCCGAGGACGGCCCCGCCCGATCCATCGGCATGATGCTCGCGAACGCGTGGACGATCGGCGCGATCCGGACGTCGAAGGAGTCGCAGCAGACGAACTTCTGCGTCGACGAGGGCTGGTTCCTCGTCGGCGGCCCGATGGGTGCTGTGATCCGGTCCAACTCGAAGCTGTCCCGTGCGCTGGGGCTCTCGAACGTGGTGAACATCCACCACGTCGCCGACATCCCCGCCGACGACCCCGCGATCTCGTTCATCAAGGAAGCCGGGACGCTGCACCTGTTCCGGCAGGCACGCTCCGACGACGCCGAACAGGCCGCGTCCATCGCGGGCCTGCGCACCGGGGCCTCGGAGTACCTGATGACCCTCCCGCAGGGGCACCACTTCAAGAAGGTCGGCATCGACGCCGAGACCCGCGTCTCGCACATCCGCTCGAGCTTGGAGAAGAAGATCACCGAGACCAACTACGCGATGGGCGTGGTCGCGGAGCAGCAGTCCAAGGAGCAGGGGCTGGTGGCCGCATGAGCGCCCGGCAGGAACGCGGCGTCCCTGTTTGGGTCGCGGCCGGTGTCGCGGTCGCAATCGTCGCGGTCGTCGTCGCCGGCGGCCTGGTGGCGTACTTCGCGCTGCGCGGTCCGGCACCAGTCAGCGCCCCGGCGCCGACCGCAGTCCCGTCCGCCTCGGCATCAGCGACGTCGACGCCGACGCAGGCGGCACCGACGGACTCTCCGACGTCCACAGCAACCGGCTTCGTCACCGCGTTCACCGACCACACCGTGCCGGATGACGTGTGGGAACAGCAGTACGGCAGCTACCTGACGGAGCGGGCGAAGACGGCGTACGAGGGCACGAACCGCGACCGAGTGCCTGGCACCCGCGTCACCGGGCCCGCAGAGGTGACCGCAGGCGTGTCCGCAACGCCGATCACGGGAGCGGCCGACGATGACGGCGACCAGGATCCCGTCCCCGCGATCGTCACCGTCCCCACCGATGCCGGCACGTACACGGTCAACCTGCAGCAGCAGGACGGCCGTTGGCTGGTGGTTTCGGCGCAGCTGCCCGGGAGCGACCAGTGAAGGGCGGCATCGTCGCGGCGGTCGCGGTGATCCTCGCACCGATCGTCGTCATCGTCGGCGGGATCTACTTCGCCGTCGCAGCGTCCTCCGGCACCCCCGCCGCGGCGTCAGTGTGCGGCGCCGATGCCGGCGCCACCGGGGCCGTGAGCGGCGACATCCCGGACAAGGTCGGACAGTGGGGACACGACCAGCTCGGTGTCGCAGCCAAGCTGATCGCCGTCGCGAACGAGATGAAGGTCAACGACCAGGCGACCACCATCCTCGTGATGACCGCGATGGGTGAGTCCTCCCTGTCGAACCCGAACCACGGCGACGCGGTCGACAACACCACGATCGGCGTACTGCAGCAGGGCAGCTCGTACGGAACCCGGGACCAGCGTCTCGACATCCCGACCGCGGCGAAGGCGTTCCTGACGCGGCTGCTCAAGGTCGACGGGTGGGAGTCGATGGAGCCGACCCTCGCCGCCCACAAGGTGCAGGGCAACGCCGACCCGTACCACTACGCGCCGTTCTTCTCGCAGGCGCAGCAGGTCATCAAGGCCCTCACCGGCAAGGCCGTCACGTCCGGCTGCGACGTCTCCGGCGATCAGAAGGAGCTCGCGGCCACCCTCGCCAACGCGTGGAAGAACGGCACCTTCACCGACACGTACCACCCGCAGATGGTTGAGCAGGAGATCCTCCCGATCGTCGACGGGACGATCAAGCCCGGATGCCAGGTCGACACCCGCATCCTGCAGATCCTCGTCGCGGCGCTGAACAAGTACGGGTCCGTCCAGATCAGCGACATGAACCGCCCCTGCGTCGGCATCGGCACGAACTGCCCCGGGTCCCTGCACTGCAAGAACCCCGCCGTGGCGGTGGACTTCAACGCCGTCGGCGGGAAGGTGCTGCTCGGTTCCGGCCCGGCGGACATCGAGTTCCTGCAGTGGCTCAACACGATCCTGCCCAAGGGCTCACAGGCCGGGCAGGTGCAGTGCCGGCCGAACACACCGCTGTCGAACATCCGCCAGTTCGAGGACGGCTGCTCGCACCAGCACATCGACCTCGGCGGAACGACCGACGCGCTCGCCCTCGCCACCAGCAAGGAGAAGTGACCCGATGACATCAACCAGCGATCGGGTCACGGATCCCATCGACCAGGTACGACGAGCCGTCGAGGCGTACCGCCAGTCCCGACAAGCCCGGGACGACGCGATCGCCGACGCGGCGATCGCGCTCGGCCGCGAGGCCGCCGCAGAAGCGTCGGGCCTGTCGCTGTCCCGCATCCAACAGCTCGTCAGCGACCGCACCCGCACCACCAACGCCACGAGGAGGTCCGCATGAGCACTCGATCACGCGGCGAGCTCGCTCGCACCGTCGGCTGGGCACTGCTCGGGACGGCGGCGATCGCCGTCATCGTCACCGTGTTCATCGCCGCAGCCTCCGGCAACCCCATCAACGTCAACCCCATCTGAGATCAGCAAGCGGAGGAAGAACATGCCTGTCAAGACGATCTGGCCCGTGCAGTACACGTGTGGCCACACCGAGAACCGCGACCTGTCCGACAAGCCCGCCGGGAAGCGGACGGCGTCCGCGAAGTGGTTCGGCGAGCACCTGGTGTGCGGTCGATGCTTCAACAAGCAGAACGGTTCCGGAGAGAGCGACGCCGAGCGGGATGCTCGGCACGCGAAGGAAGCCGAACAGATCCGCGAGGACGCGGAGCGTGACGGTCTGCCGGTCGACCTGGTCGGCACGGAGAAGCAGGTGCCGTGGGCCCTGCGGATCCGTGCGGAGCTGATCCGCGGCGCGTACGAGGCGCTCGTCGAGAGCGGCGAACTCAGCGACGCGGAGTTCGAGGAGCAGGTGCTCGTCACAGCCCGCCCCCTCGACCGGGCCCGCTGGTGGATCGACAACAAGGACGCCGCCGCCGAGGACCTCCCCGAGCTGCTCGCTGACCCGGGCACCATCGACGTCGGCGCATCGACGGAGAACGTCGCATGAGCATCGCAGACGGTCAGAACATCGACCCCGCGCTCCGTACCGCGTACGCGGGAGTGGCCGGCGCTGGCGAGGGTGCCGAGCGCGCCGGTCGCCGGCTCACCGCTGCGCTCGACCCGGTGCGGATCGCCGCGCAGATCCAGCACGGGTCCCGCTCTTCGCAGTGGGACGAGTCGGAGTGGCCTGAGCCGGGGGAGCCGCTGCCGCGGTTCGTGGAGGTCGGCCTCGGCCGGCCCGTAGTGGAGACGATCGAGTCGCGGCGCTTCGTCGACGTGCTCGCCGGCGAGATCGCCGACGCCCGCGCCGTCGGTGAAGAAGAGCCTCCGGTGACGGCGGAAGACCGCGTAGCAGCACTTCGCACCGCGCCGGAGGTGTGGGACGCCCTGGTCAGCCGCGGCGAGCAGCTACCGCCTGAGCCGGAGTGGTGGCGGACCGAGCGCACGGATCTGCGCGCGGAGATCCCGACCCTGCAGGCGCGGATGGAGCAGGCGTACCTCGACGGGTACGACGAGCGGATCCGGACCGGCCTCGCGTACGACGACGCCGACGAGGCGGGCAAGGAGCAGGTCGGCGGCCAGGTTCTCACCGCGAAGGTGCTGGCCTACGACGAGCTCGGTCGTCTCTCCCGCACACTCGACGCGGAGCTTCCCGGCGAGGAGGTGGCCTTCGTCCCGGGCGCTGCGGATGAGCCGTTGACCCCGGCGGCGGAGGCGGCGCTCGAGCGCAGCGCGCACCTCGCCGGCCGATGGGCGGCGCTCGACACCGGCGCGGACGACCTGATCGCGGACATCGACCGACGCACGCGCGAGCTCACGCATGCCCCGTCCGTGCTCGCCGGGGATCCGCGTGACGCGCTGTTCAACTACCTGGACCCCGACGCGCGTCGCGCCGAGCGGGCGTTGCCGCAGATCGAACGCGACAACACGGTTCGGTCCGCTCAGACGTTGACCACGTCGACGTCGAGCCGTGACCGGGGTGGCCTGTTCGAGCGGCTTCGGGAACGCCGCGACGAGCGGCGAGCACAGACGGCATCGCTGACGGAGCCCGGGCGACAGCCCGTCGCGCCGCAGCAGACGCAGAGCATCAAGTGACGGGGAGCAGACCATGACCGATACGACAACCGGCGAGCGGTTCCGGAACGAGTGGCCGCTGTGGGTGGCGGGCGCTCTCCTCGTGGTCGCAGCGCAGGCAGCGCTTGCGACTACCGCGACGGGGATCGGCCCATTCGATGTGTTCCTCAGCGTGATGGTGCTGATCCGGCTGGTGTTCCAGTCGGGCACGCCGACCGGCGTCACGCTGCCCTCCGGCGGCGAGTTCATCGCCTGGTGGATCGGGTACGCGCTGATCGGTGCGGTCCTGTGGGTCGGGGTGTGGCTGGTGGCGCGCAAGCTGTTCGGGGCGAAGCAGCGGGACGGCCTCAGCACGGGCCGTGCGATCACCAAGCGCGTCGGCACCGGGAAGCTCCTGGCGGGGATGACACCGTTCGCGTACCTCGGACGGACCTCGATCGTGGCGCGGGCGGAGGACACGGCTCTCGTCATCGCTGCGCCGCGGATGGGTAAGACGGCCCGCATCGCGATCAAGCGGATCACGGACGCGCCGGCAGCGTGCGTGGTCACGGGCACGAAGCCGGATGTGCTGCGCACGACGGCGAAGATCCGAGCGGACAAGGGCACCGTGCACGTATTCGACCCGGAGGGGGTGTCGATGTGGCCCGACACAACGTCATGGGACATCGTCGCGGGGTGCCAGGACGAGGAGGAGGCCGTCGCTAGAGCGAAGGCGATCGTCAACGCCCGCCCGATGAAGGGCGGTGGGAACAGCGAGTTCTTCACCGAGGCTGCGGACACGGTGCTCCGCTGCCTGCTGCACGCGGCGGCGCTCGGTGGTCGGAACATGCGCGACGTCCTCGCGTGGACGCGTGACTTCAGCGACGACACCCCGTACGAGATCCTCTCGACCCACCCGGGTGCGATGCCCGGCTGGGTCGACGACCTCCGGAAGTTCTGCCGCGCGAAGGCTGAGGAGACGGTCGCCAGCACCGACATGACGCTCGGGCTTGCCCTGAAAGCGTTCGGCACCCGATCGGTGCTCGACGCGGTCTGCCCGCGTCGAGGAGCATTGAGGTTCGACCCAGCCGGGTTCTGGTCGACCAGCGACACGGTCTACCTGCTGACGCAGTCTGGGGAGACGTCGATCTGTGCGCCGGTCATCACCGCGCTGGTGGCGTCAATCGAGCGTGCCGCCCGGAAGCAGTCGACACGGACCGTGGAGGGCCGTCTGGACCCCCCGATGACGCTCGTCCTGGACGAGGTCGCGAACGTCGCGCCCATCCCGTCGCTGCCGTCCCTGATGACTGACGGTGGCGGCCGCGGGATCCTGCCGTGGGTGATCGCGCAGACCCGCGACCAGCTGCGTCAGCGGTGGGGCAAGGAGGGTGCCGGGACGATCATCGAGTCCGCGACGGCGCTGATCGTGCTCGGCGGCAGCAAGGATGCGGACTTCGCAGAAGACATGTCCCGGCTGATCGGTGACCGCCTCGTGGAGCGGCAGTCCTCGACCAGGTCCGGCAGCGGCCTGTCGGACACGACGTCGTGGACGAACGAACGGATCATGCCCGGTTCGGAGATCCGGCAGATCCCCGAGGGTCAAGGGCTGCTGCTGTACCGGGAGCTCGCCGCTGCAGTGGTGAAGCTGCCCGGTTGGTGGGAGACCGACGCGAGGAAGGCATGCGAGGCCTCCAACCAGTGGACGCTCCAGCGGGAGGGTCTGCTCCCGTCGACCGTGGAGACGGCCGCATGAAGCCGGCGGAGGAGCGGCTCGACGACCTCGAGGAGAAGGTCGAGTTTCTGGGCGAGCTGCTCGAAGGGCAGCCGGACGGGCCGTGGACCTGGCGGACGCTCCGAGGGGCGAACCGCTCCGACCTGTGGGCGGAGCTGCACGAGTTCGTCGGGTGGCTGCAGGAACGGTACCTGCGCTACCTCGGCAGCGAGGTCTATCCGCTGCCGCCGACGTGGTTCGAGAGTCCGGTCGCAGTGGAACTGCTCACCGCGCTGATGGTCGCGCACCGTGCGGCGTACAGCGCGGCACAGGTGGAACCGTCGTTCGCGCTCGTGGAGTGGCACGAACGGTGCCTGTTCCCGACGCTCGAGCGGCTGCGCGACGTGAAGGTGTTCCACAACAACGCGGTCCGCACCCCCTCGCGCACCGTCGGGACGGACGACGCAGGGTTCGCGACCTTCCTCGAAGCCGACCTTCGCACGCAGGGGGACGACGCCGAGAGAGCCAGCGTCGTGACCTTGGACGGTGAGCCGAATCGCGCCTAAGATGGACACCAAAAGGGGCCGGTGCTCGCGCACCGACCCCATCCCTCACCCAGGGCCCTCACCGACCGACTGACCTTGTCATCGACATGAGGGTTGGCCCACCCGCCAGTGACTTACAGGGTCACGGAAACGGGCGGAAGCCTCTACGTAGCCACCGAGACATCCTTGTCTTCGGTGGCTTCGTTGCGTTCAGCGGCCTTCCGTCGCGGACCCGTCGCCTTGGACCCTGGCTTGCTGACGTCGATGACGAGCATGCCGTCCTCGAACTCCGGGGTCCATCGGTACGCCTCGTCGGTGTTGAGTCCGATGAACTGCGTGAAGAGCGTGCCTGCGACGAGCCAAGGGCCACGCTCGGTGTCCTTCGCGCCCTGCGGGCGCACGGGGTACGAGTTCTGGTTCGTGAGCGGGGCGGGGCGCATCGCGATTGCCTTCCGTTCTGCGTCCCACAAGAGCTCGACGCCTTCCGGCTTGCCGAGGCCCTCGAACGCAGCTCGGTTGATCGAGAACATGCCGCGGCGCTGGATGGTCACCGACGGAGTCGTCGGGACCGGAGCGCTGCCCTTCTCGTACACGGTGAAGCCCATCAGGTCCTCCTTCTTCTCGTCGCTGCCTTGCCGGTGACTCCAAGGTACAACGGAATCGATAGAGAGTGCAAGCAGCGCGTTAGATGACTTCCGCAGCGGGGTATACCGAGCAGTCTAGGTGAGCCTGGCTCTACCGACTGGGTAGGCCTGCCGGTTGGGCAGAAACAGGGCGAGTGGGTCGTCAGACGCGCTGACGTAATCTGCGCGCGGGTTTCGTTGCGCACGTCGTGAACGTTGACGACGACGCTCGTTTGATCGACGGTCCACTTCGTTGGACAGGCTGACGGATTTTCTACGTCGGTTTCGTTGCATACGTCGCGAACGTTGACGACGACGCTCGTTTGGTCGGCGGTCCACTTCGTTGGACAGGCTGACGGATTTTTCACGTCGGTTTCGCTGCGTACGTCGCGAACGTTGACGACGACGCTCGTTTGATCGGCGGTACGTCTAGTCGGACAGGCTGACGGATTTTTCACGTCGGTTTCGCTGCGTACGTCGCGAACGTTGACGACGACGCTCGTTTGATCGGCGGTACGTCCAGTCGGACAGGCTGACGGATTTTTCACGTCGGTTTCGTTGGGTACGTCGCGAACGTCGACGACGACGCTCGCCTGATCGGCGGCACGCGTCGACGTACGGTCTACGTGGTTGACGTGACCGACGACGATCAAGCGGAACCTGTCGAACGACGGGGGGGCGCCGAGCCCTGTGCGGCGTAGCCGCCTACTGGCGGGGACCGCGCTGGGTTGGGTCACCCGTGACGGGCGGTTCCTTCGTCACTGCGCGGTCGGTGTCCTGCTGCCGGCGCGCCTTGAGGCGATCGAACACATCGCCTCCGGCGCTGTCGGGCCGGGTCCCGCCGCGGCGGGCACGGAGCCTGTCGATCGACGACTCCTTCCGGTCGGCCGCCTGCTCGCGCAGCACCGACGACTTGTGCGCGGCGACGATCCGAGCGTGAAGGTCCTGCCCGACGGGTCGCTCGCGCAGTCCCGCCGGGACCGCGTCGGCGGCTTCAGCGTCGACGTTGTACCGGGTTCGGAACGTGTCGACCTCGCCGGCGAGGCGGACCCATGCCTCGCGGCGTGCGGGATCTTCCGGGACAGCGCCGAGCTGCGCAGCCCAGGCGGGCTGTTTCGCGGCGACCTGGTGCCCGCGCTCAAGCAGGCGAGCGTGAATGTGGTCGTAGCGGTCCTGCAGCTCGGTCCGCCAGTCGTCGTCGACGCCCGCGGCGCGCAGCGGACGCGGGTCGGCGATCCACGCCGGCACGTCGGGGACGTCGACGGTCGGGTGCTCGGCGATCCACGCAGCGGTTGCGTCCTTGACGCGGCCGGCGAGGGCGGCCGGGACGTTCTCGACCTGCTCGAGCGGCTTGTCGGTCCAGGCGCGGTAGAGCACGTCGGCAGGTTCGAGGCCGGCGGCCTCGGCCTGACGGAGCGCCGCCTTCGTGACGGCCCAGGTCGGCTCGGCGGTGATCGCTGCCGCGGCGTCGCGGCCGAGAGCGGTGTCGGCGGCGACGGCGAACCGGCGGTCGTCGAGTTGCTGCAGGAGGTCGGCGTACTCGTCGGCGAGCCGGGTCACCTGACCGGCTTCCTGCTGAGCGACCCGCAGCTGCTCGTGCGCGGTCAGGTTGGGGTCGACGTTGCCGGCGATCCTCGCCAGGACGTCGCGCATGTCCTGGCCGGGCTCGGTGATGACGACGAAGGTGTTGCGGTGGCGTCCACGGGTACCGCCGACGTAGGCGGCGTTGCGCGACGTCGACGCGTCGACCATCTGCCACATGGTGTCGCCGGTGTTGCCCTGCTCGCCGTGGGTGGTGCGGGCGTAGCCGAGCTGGGCGTGCTGCTTGACGTAGTCGGCCGGCAGACGCAGCTTGCCGCCGTGGCCGGCGTGCACGACGTCGAGGGAACCGTCCTCGTGGACACGCTCGACCGTCCACCGGTCGCCGTTCTTCACGAACTCGCGGCCGCGGTGCATCCGCTGCTTGTAGTCGTTCTTGCGGGTCACGAGCCGGTCTCCGACGTGCGCTTGGAAGCCGTCCATGAGGTCCGCACCCCGACGGCCCGAGACCTCGCCGGTGGTGAAGCGGTATGCCTGCGCACGCGCGTTCAGCTCAGCGACCTGCGTCCGGGTGGGTGCGGCCATGAGAGCGTCGAGGCCCTGGTCGATGTCCTGCTGCCAGCCGTTGAAGATGTGGTCGGCCATCCGGTCAGCGTCGCCGCCCACGACGCGGTCGTTGGCGAGGTGCCATGCCCACGGATCCTTCACCGTCGGGTCGCGCAGCAGCAGCGTCGCGGCAGCTTCGTCGGGGTTGCTGAAGCGGTGGAGTTCATCGAGGTGGGTCGCGCCGACCTCGTGCTCGAGCAGGCGCAGCATGCCGCCGGAGGCGACTGCGTCGAGCTGCTTGTCGTCGCCGATGAACCGGACGTGGGCGCCGGTGAGCTCGGCGATGCGGACGACCTTCGCGAGGTTCACCGTGCCGGCCATGCCGGCTTCGTCGACCACGATCACATCGCCACGGCGCAGGTCGATGTCACCCGTGATGGACTTCGCCTCGAGCAGCTGCTCGAGGGTTGTGCCGACGAGGAACTTGTCGAGCGTGACGGCCTTGATGCCGACCGCGTCGGACATGACCGCGGCCGCGGCCGCGGACGGGGTCAGGCCGATCATGCGACCACCCTCGGCTTCGATGGCACGGGCGGCGACCTTCAGCGCAGTCGTCTTCCCGGTACCGGCGGGGCCGACGCCGACCATGACGCGCACTGGGTCACACGCGAACGCCGCGGCGAGAGCGGCCTGTCCGGCGTCAAGGTGGGAACCGTGCTTCGCCTTCGCAGCCGCGAACGTAACCGGCTGGACCGGCCCGAGGGTGCGGTCCTTTGCAGCGTCGAGGATAATCCGCTCCGCGTCGAACACCGCCTGCGACGAGAACACCACCGCGCCCTTGGACACGTACGGAGAGGAGCCGTCGCGCATCGCGACGGGCTGGAACGTGCCGTGCGCTGGGGGCGGGGTGAGACGGATCGAGTGGCCGTCGATGACGGTCTTCGTGATGATCGCGGCGCCGGTCTTGCTGTCCAGCCCGGGCATCCCACGGTGTTCGTTCACCCACTGCTCGGCGGCGATCTGCACGTTGTTGACGCCCCACGTCGAGCGGGCCTCCGACACCTTCGCCAGGATCGTACGGGCCGCGTCCTCCGGGTCGAACGGTGCCTCCTGGTCGGAGCCGAGGCCACGACCGAGGAGAGCACCGACTTCGAGGTCCTGGCGTCGTGTGCTCTTCCGCGCCGCGTCGAACCACGCCGTCGCGACCACGGCGACGGGGCGGATGTGCTCCTTCTTCGGCCGCGTCGCGAGAACCGCCTGCTGCGCGATCTTGCGCCTCGTGGCGCGATCCGGTGAGCGCCCGTGGTCACGTCGGTAGTCCCGCTCGAGGTCCGCGGCGACCCTCCGGGAATCACGCGACCGGGTGGACGATTCCGCGATCAGGTCATCACTGACGCCGGCGAGCTCGACCACAGGAGGGTCGCCGGCGCGCACGGTCCGGGCGCGGGTCGTAGCACCCGTGAGCTCGCACACGTAGTCCATGACCGCTCGGTTGTGGATCGCCGCAGCGGTCATCGCCTGACGGTGCAGCAGCTTCGAGTCGAGGGTCCGCCACTTGCCGTCGGAGCCGAGCACCCGGTTCGCGACCACCACGTGGTCGTGCAACTGCGGGTCCCCAGACCGGGAATCGTGATGGCGGAACTTCGTCGCGATCAGACCGCCCTCGACGTCGAGCTGACGGACGCCGTTCACGCCTGCGCGGGTGGCGATAGCGTTCTCCTCGAGCCACGCAATCGAGTCGGCGATCGCGCGCTCCTGCGCCTGCTCGATCAGTCGAGCAGTCGCGTGGTCGTCCTGCGCGATCGCCGCGGCCCACGCGATCGAGACTGACTTCGGCGGCGAGAACGTGAGGTCGATCCCCGACACGGTGTTGCGATCCGAGCGAGTGGCGGCGGTGATGAACTTCCCGAGTTCCTCGCCGTCCGCGGCGGCACGGCCGTTCGCTTCTCGGAACGCCTGCGCGCCGACAGCGGTCCGAAGCTGAGCGCGTTCCTTCGCGTCGGGCTCGCGGTGGCGGGTGCGCTCGAAGCGGTCCTCGGCTTCCTTGATCGCGGCCGCGAGCTTCGTCGACGACGCGGACATACGGTGCGGAGCGCGACCGAGCCGGGCCTCCTTCTCGGCATCGGCGAAGCTCTTCCCGGCCTCCATCGAAGCAGCGATCATGGCCTCAGCGTCGGGGTGGAGCCCCTCACCGAACAGGGCCTTCATCTGCGCTTCGGTGACCTCGCCGGCCATCCCCAGCAGACCGATCCCGCCACCGACCCACTGCCCCGGAGGGTTCCCCTCAACGGTGTAGTAGTCGCCGATCTCGCGGCCCTGCGCGCGTCGCACGTCGCCGGTCGCGACCTCCGACGTGTAGTAGGTGTAGCCGTCCCCGGTCGACAGCACATGCAGGCTCATCGTCACAGCGCATCACCCGGAACGGGTAGTGCGGCAGCGGAGAGCATGCCGCAAGGGTACCCCACTCATTCATAATGCCAATGGTGTGATCGCCGGTGAACCGAAGGATGAGGGGAACGGGCTCGCGAGCTATGGTGAGCGCGGATGCTGGTTGAGACCACGAGAACGGCAAGCATCGACGACTGAGGGACGAAGGATGTCGGTGCTGAGAGTGGAGTGCGTCGAAGGCAGCATCCGAGCCAGAACCGCATGACGGTTCTGGCTCGGACAGACTCGGTCCGGCTTGCCCGGTCCGCTCCCGAACCGCGTCGCGGTCGGGAGCTGTAGCCGTTAGGTCGCAAGGGGCGGCCGACCACGATCGGGAGGGATCGAGATGGCAGAGAACCGGAAGTCAGCAACGCAGGCCGCCGCCCGGAAGGCCGCGCGCGAGCGCGCCGCCGAGCGGGCCGCGGAGTTCCGTCGTCGGCAGGAGCAGCTCGAGGAGCTCGCCGCCGAGTACTTCGTCGCCGTCGACGCAGTCGACACGATCGAGGCAGACGCGGAAGAGCGCATCGCGGCGATCCGTGCCGAGACGGAGCAGAGGGCCCAGGCGTCGCGTGCGGAGGCCGCTGGCATCGTCGGGCGGATGCTCGACACCAAGGTCTCCCGCGACGAGGTCGCCGAGCGCCTCGGTATCCCGGTGCGTGAGGTGAAGCGGTTCAAGCCGAAGGCGGCCGCCGTCACGCCGGACACTGCCGGCGACATGGTCGATCGCCCGGAGGGCGACGCTGGCGAGCAGCACAGCGCGGACAACGAGCAGCCGGGCGAGCACGCCGCCTATGCGGCGTAGCGGTCGTGTGCTGGTGGTGCTTCGCTGAGATCGACGGCACCGCGGACTACTGTCCGCGGTGCCGTCGGTCGTTGCGGGTCTACCCGGAGCAATGGGTAAGCGCGCGCGACCCGAGCGACGTCGAGCGGTGCCCCACCTGCGAGAGCCGCTTCACCCGCGCCGACTACGAGTGTCCAGAGTGCGGCCGCCCCTTGCGGGCGTCCCGTGACGGCCGTCTCAGCACCTGACGTGACCTAGCCCCGAGCCGCAGTCGTACTCGGGGCTGCGTTGTGTCTGGGGCCGCTGTCGTCACCAGAGTGTCGGTGTGTCCGACGCGATGCCGGTGCGGCATGCGCGCACGGCTGCGGCGTCCCACCCGTGCTCCCGGAACGCTTCGCGCAGTTCGCGGGACAGTCGCACGCGTTCCGATCGTGGCAGACCCGACGTGCGCAGCGTCGTCCACTCGTTGCGGTGCCGGCCGCGCCGCACGCGCTCGAGCATGTTCCCGCGATGCGTCCCGGGCGCAAGGTGGGACACGGCTTCGTCGACGTCGACGTGGACGCACAGTGGGACATCGCAGGCGTGTAGCAGGAGGACGTCGGGGAGCAGAGCGACGCCGGTCAGGTGTTCGTACAGCCACCGTTGCGGACGCATCGCACGCTGTCCACCGTCGGGTTGAGGTAGCCAGAACCGCCCGTACCCGTCGTCCCCGATCGCTCCGGTCCAGATCCAACAGTCGGATCGGTTCGGTCCCTTCACGACATGGGACCAGAACCGATCCGGAGCGGTCGACGTTCCATCGCTGGTCACGTGTCGGTCCTTCCTGCGAGGATCGGGCCATGCGGTTCGTACTGGGGGCATGGATCAATCGGCGGTACACGCGGCTGCCGTCGAGTATCGTGCTCGGGCTGCTGCCCGGGGTGATCTTCATCTTCACCGGCGTGCGCGCGTTCCTCGAGGGCGACTGGATCGCCGGCACTGCGGCCGTCATCTTCGTCGTGCTGCAGGCGCTCGCCTACCCGCTGGCCCGGGAGAGCTACTTCCGCGTGACGCAACCGATGCGCGCCGGCATGGGTGGATGGATCCTGCCGGGACCGCTCGCGCTGCTGATCCTGCTGGTCCGCTTCAACGTCTACATCTACCTGTGGGTCTTGGCGATCCCGGTTGGCATCGCCGGCTTCTGCTACCTCGCGCTCACCGAGCGCGCGGGCAACGGGTGGCGGCTGGCGTAACAGCATCAGCGGCGCGGGCCCTGCTGCGGGCCTCGTCGTTCGTCGCCGGCGGCGGAGCCTCCGCGGAACTGATCGCGCCGGCGGGCTCGCTGTTCCTCAACGCGCTGCTGTAGGCGTTCAATGCTGGACCCGCCGGCCCGCCGCTGCGGACGCGCATCGGGGCGAGTGACGGCCCGGTCGAGGACCGCGGCGAGTCGATCGGATCGGCCGGTGGCCTGGTTGTAGAACCGGGCTGCCACGAACTCGTCGCGGAGCGGAGCGCCGACGTGGAAGCGGCCGGCGTCGAGTCGGTAGCCGGCGTTGTCCGCGAGCTCGGAGAAGAACACGAACTGCGCCCGGGTGTTGCCCTCCCGGAACGCGTGGATGGTGTTCAGCTCCCCCCAGTACTCCGCCAGGCGCTCGACAAACTGTTCGCGTGGGAGACCGGTCAGGTGGTGCTCGCGCTCGAGGAGCCGGTACTGATTCGCGGCAGCGTCCGCGATTCCGGGTCCCGGGTAGTACCCGTACGCGACGGTCGGTGCTGCGGGGTCGCCGAGCGGGTAGTTGACGACGTCGGGGCCGTCCTTGGTCATGCGAGTGTCAGGGCCGACGCGTTCCTGCCCGGCCCACTCGTAGACGTCCTGGAAAATCCGCCGGTGGATCTCCTTCATGTGGTCGTAGTCGAACTGGCCGTCGACGGGCTCGGCTGCGAGCTCGACGAGGCGGACCTGCGCGGCGAACTCTTCGCGCGCTGACAGGTCTGCGGCCGTGGTGGCGCCGAGCTTGTTCCGGAGAACAGTCGTACCTGGGATGAAGTAGTCATCCCAGGCACGGAAGGTGGTCGGCACGGTTCAGCGTGCGTCGATGTGCGCCATCCCGGCAGCGATCGCAGCTTCGGCGGTCATCGTGCCCTCGGCGACACGGCGTGCGTAGTCGCGGAGGATCGGGTCGGTGACCTGGTGGCCGGCTGCGCCGAGCGCGGCGTCGGCGAAGTCGACTCGGCGGTCAGCCTCAGCCGCGGGAACGTGTCCGGTGCGCGGTGTCGTGATGCTCATAGTCGTCGTCCTCCTGAGTCAATTCTACCGCCGCGGGTGGGCAGCAGTCAGGGTTCGTCGGGGTATTCGTCGTCGACGTCCCAGTGCAAGAGCCGCGTCGCGGCGCCCTTGTACGGGCCGCGGTTCTCATGGATCGCGCAGTCGTGGTTGTCGTGGTCGTACGCTGCCCGGTAGTACCGGTCTGCGTCGAAGTCCGCGGCGTTGAACGCGTTCCACGCGACGTCAACCTCGGCTTGCCGGGACTCGTGCCCCCACCGCTGCCCCTGGCGGAAGATCATCCACTCCCGGGCGGTGAACTCCCCCATCGGGATCTCACTGTCTGGCCTGTCTGCCGGCGGCGCAGCAAGCTCGGCGGGATCCGCGGGCCCGATGTGCTGTGGGCTCGTCGCCTTCCGGTCGCGTGCGAACACGAACGGCCGATGCTCGGTCACCGTGCCTCCTCACCTGCAGCGCGATCGATGACGGCTGAACCGCCTCGAGGTGTCCCTCAGGCCAGGAACAGCCATGCGAGCACCGCCGCGACAAACCCGATGATCGCGCACACTGCCCAGAGTCGGACGATCATCCGGCTTCCTCGGAGGCGCGGGACGGCGAACCACACCGCGATCCCGATCGCGGCGGCGACGGCCGCAGCGATGAGGACGACAATCGCGGCGCCTCCGAGGGTCTCGAAGATCGCAAGGTCCGGTCGGGTGGGACGGACGTCGAGGTCCTTCATGCGTGGCTCCCGGCGTTGGCGTAGTGAGGAAACATGCGGTCGACTGCGGCGTCTTGCCGGTCGGCGCGGTCGTGCTCACCGCGGACCCGGGAAAGCTCGGCAAAGGGCTGTCGCGCCGCGGAGGGCTCGGCAGGAGCCGGGCGGCGGCACATCTCGGCGTAGTACCGGTCGGCGTCGTGCTCGGCCTGCTCGAGGCGGGTCCGCAACTCGAGGATCTCGGCCATGAGCTCCGGGGCAGCCATCTGGAACCCGATCATGTAGCCGGCCTCGTAGACCTGGCGCTGCTGGTTGTCTAGTTCCCACTCGCGGACGTTCTCGGTGGGGTCGGCGGTGGCGCGGTCGATCGCGCGGAACGCTGTGACGGTGTCGCCGGCGTAGAGCTCGTCGACGGCGGCCCGCGTCTCGGGCTGGATCACGTCGGGTCGGACGGCGGTCGGGCGTTCGAGTGTCATCGTCATCACGCGGCCTTCCCCGTCTCGATCAGCGCGGCAACTTCCTGGATCTTGTCGGGCCGGAAGCCGCTCCAGGAACCGGTCGCGGTGTCGGTGACGACGATCGGTGCGTTCATCCCGAGGGTGGTCTTCCACTCCTCGATCTGTGCCGGGTCGACGTCCTCGAGGTGCAGCTCGGTGTACTCGATGCCCGCGGATGCGAGAGCACGCTCCGTAGCCATGCACATCCCGCAGAAACCGGACTTGCTGTAAACCGTGATGCTCATCGAAATCACCTTCCAAAGATTGTGATGCAGTAGGGGCCCCTCCCCCGTTGCATGCTTCTATTCTACGCTTCCGGCACCTATTCCGGTACCCTTTTCCGACATTCTTCGTGACTTTTTTGACGCCTCGCGGCCCGTGTGCACCACCATGTTTGTGCATTCATCGGACCGCACTAATTGTCATTCGCAAGAGATACGCGGGGGTGGCACAAACTGCGCCACCCCCCTTGCCGTCCCGCCTAGGCGATCTCGTAACCGCGTGCCCAGCACTTCTCGCCGGGCGCGTTCTGCACGGCCCCGAGCGTGTAGCACTCGGTGCAGTCGCAGCTCGTTCGCATGTTGTCGCCACCGAAGTCGTCGTCGTCCATTGTTCTCCCTCTCCCTCTCGTTTTTTTGCCGTGAAGGCGACTTGTCGCCGCCAGGGGGAAAGGGCGGAGTGCAATCGGTCGTGGAATACCGGACTGATTGGAGCGAAGCGGAATGAGGGAGGATATGCCGCGAAAGCCGGTTGCGCGGAGACATTTCGCCCGTATGCTGCCGAAGGCTTCACGGCTAATAAACGGGGCGGCAGGCCCGGCAGGGCCGGCGCTCCGTCGCCGGTTCCGCTGCGACGGCTTGCCGGCGCGCCAGGGGTGTGGGGGCGGGCAGCCTCCGCGGGCGGCCGGAGGCCGGCCACGCCCCCCGGCCGCCTGCGGGCCGTCACTCGGCCGCGGTCCGGAGTGCGCTCGTCGCGATCGCAGTGACCTCGACGTCGTCGTGGTCACACTCCCAGAACACGGACCGCACCTCGTCCGCGATGTGCTCGGGCAGCTCCTCGTTCGTCCACGCCGACTGGGGGAACCGCACCGTGACGGTCACGGTCGTCATCGGCTCCGTGGAGGACGGTCCGTGCCCGGCACCGCCCCACTCGTACTGCCACGCGAACCCGACTTCTCCGGCGGGGCCGCCGCCGTGGATCTCGAAGGCGGCGCGGTGCTCGTCGTCGGTGTGGCCTGGTCGGCGGGTGCACCGCCATTCGGCGCCGGCGACGTCGTACGTCGTCGCTCCGCACTCTGCGCCGGTCGGGTCGAGGTCCGCGGCAGGGGCCGCGGGGTCGCGCTGCATGTCGAGGGTGTCTGGGCGTTCGTAGGTGATGAACATGGGCGGTGCGCCTCTCTAGAGTTCGGGGGCGGCCACTGGTCTGGGGCCGCGGGTTGAGGGCCGCGCCGCCGTCGCTATCGGCGGCGCGGCCCGTCTCACTCGGCCGCGGTGGCCTCGTCGGCGTCGGCCTCGTCGGCGGGTGTGACGATCGCGGCGACCTGGTGGGCGGCCTTGAGGACGCGGGCGGCGGTGGAGCGGATCAGGTCGGCGTCTGCGTCGGACCATCCGGCGACGTAGCCGACCGAGTAGGCGGCGGTGTCGAACCCGACCAGTCCGGCGACGACGTAGGCGACGCTCTCGGCCTCGGTCTCCATGAGACCGCGGTGCTCGGCGTACTCGGTCAGGTCGTCGGTGTGGCCGAGGACGATGTGCGCGAGCTCGTGAATGAGCGTCTTCGCCGCGTGCTCCGGCGACAGGTGCGAGCCGATGACGACGCGACGGGCCTCCGGGTCGGTGAAGCCGTTGCGGTGCTGCCCCGGCTCGGTGTGCTCAACGGCCCATCCGTCCGCAACCAGGTGCGCGGTCAGCGCGTCGATCACGCCGTGGTCATCCGCACCGGTCAGCGGTGCGGTGAGCGTCGACGGGTCGTCAGCGTCCGGGTCGATCGGGTCCGTCTGGGCGATGTCGAACACGGGCAGGATCGGGAACCGCGGGTAGCGCTTCTCGACGTCGTCGCCGTTCTCGTCCTGCTCGGTCACCTTCTTGGTGCTGTAACCGAAGATGCGGAGCGACTTCTCCCCCTTGCGGACCTGGCGGCCGAGGGCCTGCCACTTCCGGAAACCGGCGACCCGCTCGGCGTCGGGGCGCTGGCTGAGGATCAGCAGCACGTTGTTGAGGCTGTAGGCGTGGAACGCACCAGCGAACTGCAGGAACGCGGTCCAGCGGTCGGAGTCGCGCAGCGCCTCGACCTGCGTCGCAATCGACTCGTGCAGCGCGGCGGCCTGCTCCTTGCGCTGCTCCGGGGTGACGGACGGGCGACGGGTCTTGGTGTTGCGCTTCTTGGTGGCGGTCGTGGTGGTCATGGTCTGTACCTCCGGTGTCTCAATCGGTGAGGATGGGGAGCGGGAGGGGGCAATTAGTGGTTGTCCCCTCCCGCTTCGTCTCACTCCGCGGGCGGGGTGTAGGTGATCGTGTCGACGAACGTTGCGACCTCGGTTCCGTCGAGGACGACCGTTCCGGCGAGCGTCCAACCCATCGCCGCTGCCGCCTTAAGTTCCGCGTCCCGCTCTCGCAGGGCCGCAGTCCGTGCCTCGGCTGCGTCGTCGGCCTTGCTGACAACCCGGGTCAGCGTCTCGATCTGGTAGCGCATGTGCTCTTCCTCTCCCTCTCGTTGTTTTGCCGTGAAGGCGACTTGTCGCCGCTAGGACGGGAGGGTGGAGTGCAACCCGTAGGGCGGCGGGGGAGAGAATTTCGGCGCGAAATAAGCGAAGCGCGCGCCGAAAATCTCGGAGGAGCCGGCGGCTTGCCGCTTGCGCGGAGCCCGGACGTCCGTACGCTGCCGAAGGCTTCACGGCAAAACAACGGGCCCGCAGGGCCGACAGCGCCGGCTTGCCGGCTCCCTTGGCCGCTTGCGGCTCCCGGCCTCCGGCCGGAAGCTCTGAACGCGATCCGACCTGCCCCCTGGAGTGGGGTAGACCGATCCGCTACGCTCGATGCGTAACCGCGGCAGGATGGTGCGGGCGCATCGACGGTGCGAGCGGAAGCTCTGGGGGGACGCATCGTCGGTGCGCGCTTTGGTCTGGGGGTCTCGTGGAGCCGCTGCGCAAGCACGTCGAGGAGATGCGCGACATGTACGCCGCCGCCATCGAGGCTGCGCGCGAAGCCGGTGAGGAGCCGTCCTCGCTGCTGCTCGAGTCTTGGGCCAAGTACGTCACCGCTGCTGACAGCGACGATCCGGGTCAGGCCTTCACCCCTGTCCCGCCGCCGCACCCCACACCGTCCGCGGAGGATCCGGAGCCGATCATCTGAGCGGTGACCAACCGTTCCGATCCCGTGGATGAGGCGCTCCTGTGGGTCACCGAGGGGCTGTGCCGCGACATCGACGACGTACCCGGTCTTGGTGCAGTTGAGGCCTTCGTTCTTCCCCCTGCCCGCCGGAGGCGGTGACAGCCGCGAGCTCTGTCGAGCGGCTCTGGGGTCTGGGAGGGGGCGGAGCCCCTTGCCGCGGCGGCGGAGCCGTCGCGCAGCCCACGGGCACCGGCGGTGCTGAGGGTGGGCGTGGGGGCCGCTGGCTGCGGCCCCCACGCTGGTGCGACTACTCGGTGACCGCCTGATCGGTGGTCGGGTCCTCGCCGTCCGCAGCGGCGTCGTCCGTGTCGTCCGTGGGCTGGATGCCTGCGGCCAACTGCTCGACGCGGCTGAGCGGGTATCCCCACGCGGCCAACTGGTTCAGGTAACCGCGGGACTCCCGGTCCGGGGTCCGCCACCACTCGCGGTTCGCCGTGTTCTCGAACCCGGCGAACACGACTGCGAGCGACAGGTGCAGCCCCTTAGTGGGGTGTTCCTCGATCCACCCGGAGAGGACGTCCCCCTCCCAGCCGGTGGCCTCGATCCCGAGCAGCCCGCGGGCGGACACCATGCCGTTGGCGTACCGGATCGTGGCGTGGCGCGTGAGCGCGACGGCCAGGAACCGGGCGGCGTCCTTCGGCGCGGTCTTGCGCTGCAGCAGTCCCGCGACCCACTCACGACGAACCACGTCCGCGGCGTCCCACGCCTTGTTGTTGGCGACCAGCGCGCGCCGTGCGGCCTTGCGTTCCTCGGCTTCGGCGGCGCGGTCCTCGTCGGACTTCTCCGCCTCGGGCGTGCTGCCGACCGTGCTCGTGGCTCGGTGTCCGAGGTAGCGGGGGTGGTGGGCGTCCGGGGTGGTGCACACCTGCACCGGCTCCGGCGTGCCGTACTCACGGACCGTCCAGGCGACCCCCGCGCACTCGGCGTGCGCCTCGGCGTCGAGCGGGGTCCGCTCGGCGTAGTCGGTCACGTCGTCCGCTGCGTCGGTGAGGCGGTCCAACGACTCGTAGTCGTCGTCCTCCCCCACGACCCGCTTCCCTGCCGCCACCAGGTCCGCGTGCACCTGCACGCGCGCCTCCCGGCGCTCGGCCTCCTGGCGCAGCCGCGTGGCGGTGTGGGTCAGTTCGTCGTCGTCATACCCCTCGGCGATGCACTCGGTGAGTTCGGTGATCGCGTCGGGGTCACCGTCGAACTCAGCCAGCAGCAGCGCCTGGGTGAACGTCGCCTGACCGGAGGTCACGGCGGCGGACGCCGTGTCCGACTTCGCCACCGTGAGGGTCTGCTTCACGGTGTCCCGCTTGGTGCCCGTCTCTCGGGCGATCGCGGTTGCGGACAGGCCCTCCAACTCCAACTGCCGGTACGCCTGCAGGCGGTCGGCATCGGTGAGGCCCGTACGGCGCTCGTTGGCGACCAACTGCTCCGCGATCCGCGCCGCAGTGCTGTCGCCGCGCTCGGTGACGAACACCGGGACGGTGGTCCCGGCCTCGCGGGCAGCGAGGACGCGCATCTGGCCGTCACGGACCACCACGGCCCCATCGGCGTTCCGGTAGCCGATGGTCGGCAGGAGGACCCCGTGGCGCTTCACGGAAGCCAGGAACGCGGTATCGAGGTCGGCCGCGGTGCGGACGTTGTCCTCGATCACTACGGCCGCTGCGGGCACGTGCACCAGGTCCACGCCGGTCGCGGCAGGAGCCGTGTCGGCCGGTGCCTCGATGGTGTGTTCCTCGGGATGGGGCTGGTCCGTCAGGTGAGTAACGGTGATATGTTCGGTAATGCTCATTGGTTTGCTACGCTTTCCGGTAGTGACCGGGTGCGGGTCCTGGCAATTAGTGGTTGTCGGGAATCCGCACCCGGTCTTTTCTATGGGTGCTGCGGAGTGGGGTTAGGCGTTGCTGCCGCTCACGGCGTGCAGCCATGCCGTCGTGACCTGGGCGCGCTGCGCCGGGGTCAGCGCAACCGTGTCGCCGTCGTCGCCAACGCCGACGAACACGCCCGCGCCGTGGAGCCGGTAGCCGGTCGGGAACGCCCCGATTCGGCGCACCGTCTCGGATAGGACCGGGCTGTGCTCGGCCCGGTACAGGCCTTCGTCGTCCACGAACACGTCGATGCCATGCGGCAGACCGACCACGTCGAACAGGTCGGAGCCGATCACCTGGTTGAGGCTCGCGACGTGAGAACCGTCCAGACCGACCGTGATCCGAACGTCCTCCATCGTCCCGTCGACGTTCAGGCGAAGCCCGATCAGACCGACCGCGGTGCGGGTTGCTGTCTTAGTCATTTTGTTTCTCCATTCCTCCCTCACGTTTTTTTGCCGTGAAGGCGGTTTACCGCCTAGCGGCCGGGAGGGATGTGTCTACCCGTAGGGCGGTGGGGGAGAGAATTTCGGCGCGAAATAAGGGAGCTTGCGACCGCGTGCCGAAAATCTCGGAGGAGCCGGCCGCGCCAGCGGCTAGACACAGCCCGGGAGGCTGCTACGAGGGAGCGCAGCGACCGAGCCGCCGAAGGCTTCACGGCAAAAAAGAACGGGCCGCAGGCCCCACAGCGCCGGCTTGCCGGCTCCCTTGGGAGCGCAGCGACTCCCGCCGGCAGGCGGAAGGTCTGTGCCGCACGGGATACTGGGGACGTGACAACGGTTCGCGGCACGCTCCGCTCCACAGAGACGGTCGAATCGGAAGCCTCGGCATCAACGGTCAGCGACGCGCGCGCGGCCGCGGTCGCCGGCCTGGACCTGGTGAACAACGACCTGCTGCAGCTCAACACTGTCGCGAGCAAGGCCACCGGGGAGAGTACGGCTCGCGCGATCGCGAGATCCCGCGCGACCCGCTCACACGAAGCATCGGGCCCGAACTACGAAGCAGCTGCGCAGGCGTTCCGGGACTCCGTCCCGGAGGGCTGGCAGGTGCTCAGCATCACCGCGACCGACTGACCGCGCTCACCTCGAGCTGGACGCGAAGCGGCCCCGGCTCGTTGGGGGGAACAAGCCGGGGCCGGTGGCACCTGGACCGGATTTGGGGGCTGGTCCAAGTGCGGACGCTCGAGGCGTTGGGGGGAACAGCTCGAGCGCACGTCAACGGTACCTCTCCCCCACCGACAGCGCGCGCTTCGACGCTATGAGGCTCCTGAGTGTGGCCGGAGGGCGCGGCGGGTGACGTGCTCGCGCGGGATCCAGATGTGGTGAACGAAGCCCGTGTGGACGAGCTGCACGTAGACGACGTCGCCGGCGTCGCGCTCGACGAAGCCGGGGCAGCGCTGCTCCCCCGGTGTCTTGGTGAACCGGACGCGCACGTGGACTGCTGGGTACCCGTCGACGGGCGTCGACGCCGCCGGTGCGTCGACGCCGAGCGGCTGGTCGTCGGGCGGGTCCGGGTGCGACGGGGGTGACCACCGATGCTCCGACGTCGTCACCGGTCGCGCCCCGGCATCGTCACCGCTCCCCGCCACACCCACACCCGGTAGGTCGACCCGTCGCGACGGGTCACCTCGACCTGCACGGCACGGTCCGTGTACGCGAGCACCACGGCGCGTTCCTGGACATGGATCTCGACGAAGCGAAGCCAGACATCGACGGTCTCCCCGGGGGCCTCCACAACTGGCCCTGGGCCGATCTCCTCCGGCGTCAGTGTCACGGGCGCCGGCCTGGTCAAGAACTCGTTGATCGCAGCACGGGACACGTCCGTGCCGTACCTGCGGTTCTTGCCCATGTCGCCATGATTCCACGAGTTCGAACGTATGTTCGAACCTCAGCGCGCTCGGCGACCCCGCTGCACCTGCTCGATCGCGTCAGCCTCAGCCCAAATCGCGGACACACGATCCGGGTCCGGATGTGCGCCGCGCAGCTCGCGGTCGTAGTCGCGCACGAGCACCCGGCGACGGGCGGCGAGCTCGTCGACGGTGAGCCACTGCAGGGCGTCACGGTCAGCGTCGTTCACGACGGGAACTGTAGGCCGTCGGGCTGCGGAGGCCCCGATCGGCGCAATGGCAGGTGGGGCGCATTCGTGCAGTATGCTGAGACACGCGTCATTAGTGCGCGCCAAAAGCCAGTCCATCGGACTGGCTTTCTTCATGTCCGGCCGTAAGCTGGACTCGCTCGCGACGACTCTGCCCTCAGTCGCAGCCCACCAGGCCGGTCCCCCACCAGGACCGGCCTTTTTCATGCCCGGACGCGATCGCAAGAAACGCGATCCGTCCGCCCATAGAAGCACCAAGCGCCCACCGGGCGCTCGCGTCGAAGACCGGCGCCCCGAACGCCCGCTCTCAAGGCGGGTCGGCCACACGGCCACATCCCGAAGGAGGAAGTCATGTCCAACGCTTCTGCCGCGGCCATCGCCCTTGCCTCCGGAGCACCCATCTGGGTCGTCATCCTCGTCACCCTGCTCACTAACGAGCACGTGATGAGCTACTTCTCTGCCAGGACCGAGGACGCCACCGATGTCCTGGTCGCCCTGGGCGGGAAAAAGCTGACGAAGCGGGTCGCGCGTCTGCGCGAATCCCGCCGCGCCCAGTAGAACTCCGGAAAAAGCGCTCCCCACCTTCGGGTAAGAGAGCTCCGTCTCTTATAGTCCCGAAAGGGGTACCCCTATCGAGATGACGCCGAGCGCTCTGCTGGAGCGCCCATCCGTTCCTGCAGCTCGATAGCCAATGGTGGAACGGACATCGACGGGTCCTGCTCAAGCGTTCTCTGCAGCTATGACCAGCGGGAGGTTCCGAGTCTTCTCGATCCCGAGGAACGTCCGCCCGCCGTGGCCGGGCAGGATCTCGAGTTGGTCGGGTAGCGCGCCGAGCGCGCGGGCGCTGTGTTGTAGCGCTGAGGCGTCCCCGCGGATGAAGTCGGATCGGCCGAGACCGTAGGGGAACAGGGTGTCGCCGGTGATGAGGATGTCATCGTCGACGAGGCAGATGCTGCCGGGGGTGTGTCCTGGTGTTTCGAGTACCTGCAGCGTGTGGGTGCCCCACGCGATGGTGTCGCCGTCGGCGAGCTCGCGGTCGATGCGGCGGACGGCGTACGTGGAGTCGACTTCGTCGAAGCCGCTGAGGTGGGGATCGCCGACGGCTGCCGCGTCGGCGCGGCCGCACATGACTGGTGCGCCGGTTGCGGCGGCGACCTCGTTGACGGCGCCGATGTGGTCGCTGTGGCAGTGGGTGATCACGATGCCGGCAACGTTGCGTGCTCCGATCCAGGCGAGGATGCGGTCGGGTTCGGCGCCGGGGTCGATGACGAGGGTGCTGTCCCCGCTGTCGAGGAGGTAGCAGTTCGTGCGGTATTCACGGCCAAATGGTGCGGACTGGATGCGAGTGATCATGGCGGAGCTACTTCATCGGATACGGACACGGCAGAGGCCGCTTCGCGGGGCGTGAACGGGAGCGGACGACGAGCGCGGCACTGCTGGTTGACCTGATGGATCTGCTCGGGCAGTGTCGCGCTCGTCGCAGAGGTCAGCGGGTCGTCGTCTGGGTGTTGTTCAGGCCGGTGGTGTCGAACTCGATGATGCCCCAGTTGAGGTGCGGCTTGCTGCCGGTGCTGTCGATGTTGTCGTCGACGAGACGGAACCGCAGCTCACCGTCGGCTACCTGCCACAGTTCGGTGCGGAGGGTCGCTCCGGGCAGGACCGGGGAGGTGATGCGGGTCTTGAAGCGGGTGATGCGTTCGGGCTCGCCGGGGAAGTACGAGCTGATGGCGTGGCGCATGACGACGCCGGCGTAGCTGATCGCGTGGGCGATGGGCCGCTTCGGTCCGTCTTCGGCGGCGTCCCAGTCGATGTGCATCGGGTGCCAGTCGCCGGAGAGGCGGTAGATCAGGCTCTGGTTCTCCGGGATGCGTTCGACGACGGTGGTGTCGGGGGCGCGGTCGGGCATGTCGACGACGTCCTTGGGTGCTTCGGGTCCGCCCCAGCCGCCGTCGTAGATCAGGCAGTCCCAGCTTTCGTTGGTGAACAGCAGCTCACCGTCGGATCCGCGGGTCTCACCGATGTGCTGTGCGAGCAGGCCTCGGCCTTCGCCGCGGTCGTAGAGGCCGGCGAGAGTGACGGTGGTGGAGAGCCGGTCAGCCATCTTGGTGATGGGCTTGTGGAAGCGGATGTCGTAGCCCCAGTGCAGGGACCCCTCGTAGGTGTAGCCGTAGTCGATGGTGCGGGTGACGTCGGAGTCGACGATCAGCATCGCCCCGTACATCGGCAGCACCTTCAGCTGCGGGTTGTGGGGGTCGCGCTCGTTGAGGTACTCGAGCCCGTCCTTACCGTCGAGGCCTGCTCCGCAGCCGAGCGCGAAGATCTCCAGGTCGCGGAAGGTGTAGTCGCGGATGAATGGGCCGAAGGTTTGGCCGACCATCTCGGTCTTGATCGCGGTCTTGGTTGCCATCATGCTGCCTTTCGTGTGCGGGCGAGGAGCTGGTCCTTGCGGACCTTGCCGTAGTGACCTCGTGGCAGATCTGCCACGACGTCGATGCGGGTGGGGATCTTGAAGGCCGCGAGCCGGGTACTGCAGAACTGCCGAAGGTCATCGGTCTGCAGTGCTGTGCCGGGTTCGGGGACGATGAACGCGACGACGGTGGCGTCGCGGACGGGATCGTCGACACCGACGACGGCGGCGTCGGCGACGTCGGGGTGCTGGCGGAGGACGGTCTCGATCTCGGACGCGGAGATGCTCTGCCCGCCGGCCTTGATCCGGTCCGCCGCACGGCCGGCGAAGAAGAACCAGCCGTCGGCGTCTCGGGAGCCGTAGTCGCCGGTGCGGAACCATCCGTCGGCGGTGAACGCGGCGGCGGTGGCGGCCGGGTCCTGCCAGTACCCGGCGGCCAGGGACAGCCCGGGCACGCCCTGGATGAGGATCTCCCCGGTCTCCCCGGTGGGTACGGCGGTGCCGTCCGGGCCGGCGATCTTCGCCTGGTAGCCGGGACCGATCCGACCGATCGAGGGCCAGTTCGCGTCGGTGACGGTGTCGGTGATGGTGCCGGCGATGGTTTCCGTGGAGCCGTAGTTGTTCAGCAGGCGTGCGTGGAACCGTTCCTCGAACAGGGTCTTCTCGGCGTCGGAGATGGGGAGGAAGTAGTGCACGTGGCGGACGTCGTGCTGCTGCTCGTCCGGGTCGACGGGTTGCAGGAGCATGGTGCGGGCGATCATCGCCATCGCCTGGACGAGTGTTGCCCGCTGCTCACGCGCCTGCCGCCAGTACCGGGTGGCGCTGTACCGGGTGGCGAGGAGCAGCGTGCTGCCGGCGGTGATGACGGGCATCAGCGCCGAGAGTTGGAAGTTTGCCAGCGTCACCATCATCGCCGTCAGGTACCGGTCCTGGGTGTGCATGCCCAGTTCCCAGTTGACGTACTCGCCGGCGAAGACGAGGTTCGCCTGCGACAGCATCACACCCTTGGGGCGCGCTGTCGTTCCGGACGTGAACATGATCTCCGCCAGATCCGACTCCTGCACGACCTGGGTCTCCCGGAGCCGCTCACCCTGCTCGGCGACGGCGGCCGCGAAGGCCTGCAGCTCGCCGTGAGACTCGGTGCCGGTGACGAGGGTTGGGATGGACGCCGCGATCGCGGCGGTGTCGGTGTCGGTGTCGGTGGTGAGAGCGGTGAGGAGGCTGCCGTCGGTGACGATCAGCTGCGCGGTGGTGCGTTCGATCGTGTCGACGCACTCGCGGGGAACGGCGGAGGGCGCCAGCGGCACCAGGACCGCGCCGATCTTCGCAGCGGCCAGCAGGCAGCCGACGAACACCGCCGAGTTGGGCTGCTGCACCACGACGCGGTCGCCGGCGCGGACGCCTCGGTCGAGGAACAGGTTCGCGATCTGATTCGTCCACCGGTCGAACTGCTCGTAGGTGGTGTCGGTGACCGTGTCCGCGTCGACGTCGATGACGGTCAGGAACGGCTGCGTGGGCCGGTGCGACACCTGCATCGCCCACACGTCGCGCACGGTCCACCCGCGGAACCGTGCACGGTCCGTGGAAGCGGCGAACCGTGCGGCCGGCTGACCGGCGGAGCTCACGCGGACGGACCCTCGTCGGCGAACCGGATCTTCCCGGACGCTTCGAACCGGGCCAGGTCGTCCTCAGTGAACCCGGCGCGGGTGAGGACGTCGCGGCTGTCGTGGCCGAGGGGGGCGAGCGGCCGCCAGAACCCGCCGGGCCGCTTGCTGAACCGGGGGACGGTGTTCAGGCCGCGAATGGTGTCGCCGTCGGCGTTCTCCCACTCGATGAAGTTCTCCCGCAGCGCGACGTGCTCCTCGGCGAGGAGGTCGTCGAAGTCGAACGTCTTCTGCGCGGCGATGCCGTGCTCGGTAAAGTCCTTCTCGACGTCGTCGACGTTCCGCTCGAGGAGGTACTCCTCAAGCTTCTGCTCGATGAGCTGCGCCTTCGGGGAGGACAGCCACAGCGCGGCGGTGTCGTCGGGGTAGTCCTCGGTGCCCCACAGCTCGCCGAGGCCGATCTGCTCGAGCATGTACTGGTTCTGCGGTACCCCGTACACCTCGAGAGGCCGAGGAACCCGTCGCGGCACTTGTACTGGCCGATGCCGCAGAGGTTCTGGTTGCGGGCGCCGGCGCGGGGGTAGAGCTCGCCGGCGTTGAGGTAGTCGAGCATGAAGTACGACCCGACGCGGAGCATCGTTTCGTACATCGCGACGTCGATCGACTCCCCCTCCCCGGTGGCGTTGGCCCGGTAGACGGCGGCGAGGGCGGAAGAGACGACCATGAGGGCGTTGAAGTAGTCGCCGCTGTACGGGGCGGCGGTCATCGGCTGCTCGGGGCTGCCGTTCTGATAGGCGTAGCCGGCGTAGTTCTGAATGGTGAGGTCGTACGCGGCGGAGTTCACACGGGCGGGGTCACCCGTGTGACCGAACCCGGAGACGTGCACAATCACGAGCTTCGGGTTGTGCTGCCAGAGCAGCTCGTCGGTGATGCCCTTCCGGGCGAAGACGGGACCCTTCGAGGACTCGATGAACACGTCGGCGTCTTCGATCAGGCGCAGCAACACCTCGCGGCCCTCGTCACTGAACGGGTTCATCGACACGGACCGCTGGTTGCGGCGTTCCATCTCCTTGACGAACCGGGTGTCACGCATCGAGTCGCCGGTGCGGGTGTTCTCCACCCAGGTGACGTCGGCGCCCCACTCGGCGAGGAGTTCCGCGGCGGTGGGCGCTGCGATCTCGACGGCCGAGTAGACGACCTTCATGCCGTCGAGGACACCGAACGAGGGCTTCTGCATGGGGATGCTGGGCATGCGGGGTGCTTTCTGTGGAACGAGGTGGGCGCGCCCGAGGGATTCTCGTGGCGCGCCCACCGGGGTGGTGATGATCAGGCGGGCTCTGCCACGGGGGCCGTGGTGGAGGTGGTGTTCTCTGGCGTGCGGGCTGCTTCGGCCATGACGGCGTCGTAGCGGGCGTCGAGCTGCTGCTTGTTCCGGTTGACGTAGATGCGCAGGATGACCGCGAAGGACGCTGCGACGATGGCAGAGCCGGCGAGGATCGCGAAGATCTGCGGGTACGCCGCGTCACCGTGCGCGTCGATCAGGGACCCGAACCAGACCGGGGAGAACGTGTCGGGCAGGAAGCCGACGACGGAGAGCAGACCGGTGGCGGTGCCGAAGATCGGCAGCGGGATGCGGCCCTCGGACAGCTGCGAGGAGACGATGCCGTAGACGCCGTTGGCGATGAAGCCGAGCAGGATGATCAGACCGACTGCGAGGACGACGCTGCCGGCGCTGTGCGGCAGGATCGCGAAGCCGAGCAGCGACGCGGCGCCGATGATTGCGCCGATGGCGATGGTCTTCGACGGGGAGTGGGACTTCCGGGCGATGACACCGAAGATCGGGCCGGAGATCAGGGTGATGCCGTAGGAGCGGATGACGCCGATGATCGACACGACCGCCAGGGAGGCGCCGAGGGTGTTCTGCAGGTAGGGGGTGGTGTAGCTGATGCCGATGTAGACCCAGTAGACGAAGAACATGCAGGCGGCGCAGAGCCAGATGACCGGGTTCTTCAGCGACGTGCCGACATCCTTGAGGCTGAACGCGTTCTCGGACGCGCCGATCTCGCTCTGGAACTTGGGGATGGCGATGTACGCGGTGATGCCGATGAGGAGGATTAGAACGCCGAGGAAGGTCAGCAGCACCTGGATACCGAGGCCGCTGTTCTCGGCGAAGGAGGACACGATGACGGTGTTGACCAGGCCGATGATGAGGCCCACGGCGCCATACATACCGTAGGAGAGACCGATGTTGGCGGCGTAACCCTCGGTAGTGGAGACCAGGCGAACCATCTTGAAGCGGATGCCCCAGAAGATGAGCGTCGTGGTGACGCCCATGCCGAGGAAGATCACCATCAGGGAGCCGTAGGACGGCAGCGTCGCGAACCAGAACGTCAGCGCGGCAGAGCCGATGAGGCCGAGGGCGCAGAGGGTGCGGACGCGGATGCGGTTCGCGAGCACCCCGGCGGGCAGGTAGCAGATCGTCGCGGTGATCGCGTAGAAGGACTCGAGGTGCCCGAGCTGCTCGTTGGTGACGTGCAGTGCGTCGAGGAGTGGCTGGTAGAAGGTCCACTTCAAGTACACGGGGGTGTAGATGACGGAGCTGGAGGCGGAGATCAGGACGATCAGGGCGAAGCGTTGGAGCTTGGTGATGTCACCAAGCTGCTTCTCAACGACGGTACGGGCCACGATTCACGCTCTTTCGGGGAAAGTGGTGCTGAGGGGTTGAGGGGTGGTCGGCACGATGGGAGCGCATGCCGAAAGGGGTGGAGCACGGCCGCCAGGAGGCGGGGCGGGGTGTTACTGCGGACGTTCGCCGGTGAGGGCGCGGCGCGGGTTGTCGACGAGGATCTGGTGGATCTCCTCGTGGGACATCCCGACATCGGCCATGCGTGGGACGAGTTCGCGGGCGATCCAGGTGTAACCGGGGCCGCCGCGGCGTCGCGGGTGGGTGCGCAGGCACACGTCGTGAGAGATGAGGATCTGATCGAGGTGGCCGTGCTCGCGGAGGGTCAGCAGGTAGCCGAGAGCGCGTTCGCAGTCGTAGGGCGAGTCGGTGCCGAAGCCGTCGAGCTCCACGTAGACGCCGCGGCTGGCGAGCTCGAGCTGGTAGTCAGGGCCGGGGACGCCGTCGGAGTGGCCGATGATGATGCGGTGCGCTTCGACGCCCTCGTCCTCAAGGATGTCCAGTTGCGGCAGGCCTGCCGGGAACCATGCGGCGTGAGTGGAGATGCTCAGGCCGGTCGCGAGGGAGGTCAGCGCGGCGGCGCGGAACGACTTCTCCTCAGTGGGTGAGATTGATGCGCCGGTGTTGCTGCCGATCTCACCGATGATGCCGGGACGGATGCCGGTGCCGGCGACACCGTTGTTGACCTCGTCGATCATCCGGTCTGCCAGATCCTGCGGGGTGCTGCGGGCGAAGAGGTCCTCGTCGTAGTACGGCGGCCGGTAGTGGCCGGTGCCCATGACGATCTGCACCCCGGACGCCTTGGATACCTCGGCCAGTCGCTGCGGGTCGCGGCCGATCTCCAGGGTGGTCAGGTCGACCAGCGTGGACCCGCCGAGCGCGGCGAAGTCGCGGAGCTCTTCGATGGCGAGCGGGCTGTCGTGCAGGATGCCGTTCCCGCGGTACTCCCGCATGACGTCGACGAACACGTGCTCGTGGGGCAGGACCACCCCGAGCTGGTCCGCAGGGATCGGCCCGGTGACGGTCATCACTTCCGGTGTGGTGGTCATTGCTCGCGTGTCTCCTCACCACGCCTGGCAGGTGATCGAGACTGCCCGCCAGGGCCAGTGCTTTGCATAATGTGTGATCGGGGTGTCACATCGTGCAATGAGACAAGCAGGCGGAGCGGGGTGCGGTCAACGCGAGAGCGCCCGAAGCGGGAAGATGTTCGAACGCGGTCACCGACGTGAAACATCGCCGAAACGAACGGCACCCCGGGGTGCCACGCAGAGGACACCCCTAGATGCCGACAGGCACCCGAAGAGAGTTGCGGAAGGGGCTTAGTCGGCGACGCGACGGAGCAGGATCAGCTCGAGCTCACGAGCAGCATCGACAGTGGCGCCGCCGAGTTCGTCGAATCGGCTAGCGGGGACTAGCCGTTCCGGACCCCACAGGTTGATGACAGCCACGACCCGCCCGTGCAGGGACGCGGTTGTAGCGACACCGTTGGAGTAGCTGACGTCCTCACCCTCGCAGACGGCGTATCCAACCTCGCGGACACGTGCCAGCTCCGCCTCGAATGCCCTGGGTTCGGTGATGGTCGACTCTGTAAGCCGCGGGAGCCCCTCTCCGATCACCTGCCGGCGGTCGGCGTCACTCATCTGCGCCAGAACGGCTTTGCCTGGTGAGGACGCGTGCATGGAGATCGCTTGACCGCGCCAGTCGGGCGATCGGAACTGCGCACTGTCTACCTGGTCGACGTAGGCGATGCTGAATCGCTCGACGAACGCCAGGGACGCGGTCACTCCATGTTGTGTGGCGAGGCGCTCCAGCAGCGGACGGGCGGCGGTACCGAGCGAATCAACGACCTGGCCACCGACTAGACCGAGGACGCCCAGCCCAAGGCGGTACCCACGAGCGGGCTCAACCTTCTCGACCAGCCCGTGTGTCTCGAGCGTGCGCAGCAGCCGCCACGCCGTGGCGGCCTCGAGACCGCAGGCTTCGGCAAGAGCCTTCACTGGAACCGGCCCCTCTGAGGTCGAGAGTGTCCGCAGCAGCATCACAGCACGATCTACGGACTGGATGGTCTTGCTCTTCCCCAGCGGCAGAGCGGCCCCAGAAGCGGCGGATGGCGCCATTGTCAGACCGTCCCTCACTCATACCGTCATCGCGTCTCTTTGCACTATATGCGATGCGGGCGACAGAACCGCCGGTATCAGGCGCCGAGGGACGAGCTCACGGCGGTACGACACCAATAACCACTACATGTAGTGGTTGTCGGCGTTTCACTCCCCCATATGTGCCTATCGGTGTGATCCTAAATGTGGCCGATGGTGTAGAGATCCTGCGCTGGCGGAGCCGGAAAGGAGCGCAGAGATCTTGACGAAGGGCAGCAAGGGGAAGGGCCAGTCGCGGAGTTCGATCACGGGGAAGTTCGTGAAGCACAGCTACGCGAAGTCGCACCCCAGCACGACGCAGACCTCGCACAAGAAGAGCAAGTAGCAAGCGCCGTTCAGCGGTAGCTCAACGGGGAGGGGCGATGCGCCCCTCCCCGTTGCTTGCTCGAGATGTCGCTACTTCGCCTGCTTCGGAGGCTTGATCTGCGACGACGGCGGACGCACTGCCGGAGGGCGCTGAACGTTTGCTGGCTGGATGCCGAACTGACCGTCCGGCTTCCGCGCCTTGTCCGTCACTTCGCCTGCTGCTTTGACGTGGCGGGCGGCTGGATCTGCGACGTCGACGTTCGCGTCGCGGGACGGTACTGCACGCGAGCGGCCTGCATGCCTCGCTCGGTCAGCCGCGAAGTCGCCGCGGACTTCCGGTACGTGCCCTTCGCTGTCTTCGCCATGCTGCGCCTCCTTCTAGCATTATGACCGGGAGAGGGGTCCGATGCCTACAAGTGCGCTGGGGGTTGCCTTCTACGTCTTTGCCCTCTTCCCCGGGGTCGCGTTCATCTTCGCCCGCGAGGGCCACCAGCCCGCAGTCAAGCGCTCGGTGCTCCGTGAAACCGCCGCCCTGGTCTTCGTCAGTGCAGTCTGTGACGCGATCATCGCCGCGGCCGTCGCGCTCGTCTCGATCTGGTGGGGCACGCTCCGAACACGACTCGGCGAAGTACTCAGCGGGGATCTCAGCTGGGTACAGAACAACGTGCCCGCAGCCGTCTTCATTGCCATCGGCGCAGCCGGCTTGGCAACACTGCTGGGTTACTTCCTCGGCTCCCAATGGGCAGACGCTCACGGCCTGAGCCGCATCTGGAACTCCGCCATCCCCCGCGACACCTCCGCGTGGAAGAAACTCTTCGACAGTGCCCCTGAGGACACCGTCGTCCAGGTAGCAGCCATCCTCAAATCTGGCGCCTGGATCAGCGGAGAGCTCTACGAGTTCGATGCAGACCCCGACCCGCACCCCCATCGAGCGATCGTTCTCACGCAACCTCACTACAAGCCCGCCGACAGTGAAGACGCTGCCCCGCTCGAGGGCGTGGACTGGGTCGTAATCGAAGCGGGCGACATCGAACAGCTGCAAGCCGCGTTCGTCCAGGTCGAAGGCGAGATCGAGGACACGTCCGAGAACAGCGGCAGCTGACACTCCCCTTCAACCACCGCGGTCAGGGTTGCCGACGCGACGCTCGTGAACGCCGCACCCGCGACGCACGCGACATCTCCTTGGCGAGAGCGTCTTGATACGCACCGAGCCACGTCACCGCAGTCATCTTGCGGATGTGCGCCGCAACAGCAGCACGGATGATCGACGCGACCGCGACAATCACCGCGATCGCCTCTAGTAGAGGGATGAGCGTCAGCCAACCGTCGAACTGCGTGCCGGCGTTCAACAGCCCAAACGCGAAGCCTAGAACGGCGATCATCAGCGCGGTGAGCGAGATGCCCACCTCCGCACCGTTCGAGGCGTGCGCACGCAGCACGCCAAGAACCGCTATCCGAACCCCAGGCTCCGAAGCTGTCCCAGCGATGAATCGATCTACGCCGGTGGCAGTGAGTCTCACTTCAGGCCCCGTCGGGAGGTAGGCGACGGCTTCCGGGAGCACCGCATCCGTGATGTACGGAACGAACCGGCTTCTGATCATCGAGGGGCTCTTCTTCATGGCGTGACCGTATCGATGTCGCGTCTCGCTAGCCGATCGGTCAACGAGACGCGGAGCATAGAGTCGAGCGATGAGTTCCCTGACCTTCTTCTGGGTTGGCGTTGGGACATTCGTCATGTGCTCAGCGCTCTTCGTCGTCGGTTTCGTTGTGGCGTTGCGCGCAGGACTCATCGGTCGGGACGACGCATGGAAGACGCCGCCGGCTCGTCGATGGTTTGTGTCCGGCTTTGTGATGCTCGGAGTCACTGCCCTGCTTCTCGCGGGCTTCCTCTTCTTGCCGTAGCAGGGCAGCACGAGCGCAGCGTCCGTCACGCTGCCCGCTCGACCATCCGCTACCGGGTGGCGTCGGTCAGCACTTGGTCGATCCACTCATGGTGATCGAGTTCGGCGATCTCGGCGAGAGTGGCCCACCGGGTTTCGAGCACTTCGTCCTCGTCGAGGGTGAGCGACGACGTGCGCAGTGAGCAGAGGTACGCCACCGTCACGTACCCAACTCGGTCGCCGTTGGGGTAGACGTTCTCGAGGGCGGCACCACCGTAGGCGCCGATGATCCGGATGACGTCGCTGCCCACACCGAGTTCCTCCCGCACTTCGCGCACCAGAGCCGCGCGTGGGTCCTCGCCGGGCTCGATGCCACCCCCGATCAGGCTCCATCGTCCTGAGTCGCCCTGCCGCGCGAGGAGGAAGCGATCGTCGTCCCGGAAGACCGCCGTGACGCCCGGGAGCAAGAGGTAGCTGGCCCCGATTCGTTCGCGCAGCGATCGGACGTACTCAGAGACCGGCATGCTCCGAAGCTACCGTGCGGCCCGTCCGATAGCCGATCGTTGACCGAACATGCGTGGCTGACCGGGCTCCAGCTGTCGCACGCTCGTCCGGCCGACGTGCCTTTCAGCCGGGCCGGACCGAGTTCAACTCTCATCGCTGGCCCGGAGCTCGGAACCGAGTCTGCCTGGTTGGATGGGCTGACCGAACACACCCCGAACGATGCACTCAGTCCGGGCTGACCCCCGCGCCGGGGCGCCCGGTGTCAGGCCTCGGTGTGGCCGAGGTCGGGCTCGGCCAGCAGGTGCACCGTGCGCGAGGCGCTGGCGTGCAGTTCGAGCACGACGACCTCGTTCCGGCCGGCGCGGAGCACCGGGCCCGGCACCGCCAGGGTCCGCTGCGGTCCGCGTGACCAGTACCGGCCGAGGCAGAACCCGTTCACCCACGCGACGCCCTTGCGGAAGCCGTCGAGCGACAGGTACCGGTCGTCCGCCGCGACGAGGTCGAACGCGCCCGCGGCGAGCACCGGCCCGGCGAGGACGTCCCCGTCGGTCGATTCGAGGGCGTCGAGCGCCGCCACGGCACCTGGCGCGATCGGGTCGAGTGCGAGCGGCGACGCCGTCCACTGGGCGAGCGGGACACCGTCCACGGCGACGCCACCGATGAGTCCCTTCGGCTCCCCGATGCGGGGGCCGTAGTCGACGCGGCCCTGGTCCTCGACGAGGAGCTCGAGCGTGCCCGTCACCGGCGGGAGCGCGATCGCACGGTCGTGGTGCTCACGCTCGAGGACCCCGACGACCACCCCGTCGACCGAGACGACCGCGCGGTCGCGGACCTCGTTGCCGACGGTCAGGACGCCGCCCGTGGGCAGGTCCACCTCGGTGCGGTACAGCACGAAGCCACTGGCTGCGCCGAGGGCGTCGAACGTCGGCGGCTCGTCGTGCGTCGACCAGTCGGTGAGCGTGGGCAGCAGGGAGCGCAGCGACGCGACCCGGTCGAGGCGGACCGCGATGTCCGTGGCGGCGGCGGGGCGCGGCTCCAGACCGACACCGGACGCACCGGACGCGCCCGACCCGTCGGACCCGCCGGACCCGTCGGACCCGTCGGCCAGCCGGCCGGACCCACCGGGCAGCATCGACGCCGGCAGCGGCGGCACCGGCGCGTAGCGCTCGATCACGGCGCGGAACGCGTGGAACTTCTCCGTCGGGCGACCTGCCTCGTCGAGCGGGGCGTCGTAGTCGTACGACGTCGCGATCGGCCGGTACACACCCTTGTCGTTCGCCCCGTTCGTGAACCCGAAGTTCGTGCCCCCGTGGAACATGTACACGTTCACCGACCCGCCGGCAGCCAGCAGGACGTCCAGGTCGGCCGCCGAGCCGGACGCCGGCGTCGTGTGGTGGTGCTCGCCCCAGCTGTCGAACCAGCCGTCCCAGAACTCCGAACACATCAGCGGTCCGGTCGGCTGCGCACGACGCAGGCGCTCGAGTCGCTCCGCAGAGCGGGAGCCGAACGAGCCGGTCTTGTGCAGCGACGGCAGCGACCCGTCCTCGAGCATCGTGCCCATCGGCTGGTCGACACTCGTGAACGGCACCGTGAGCCCGACGTCGCGGTGCATCCGCTCGAGCTTCTGCAGGTACACCGGGTCGGACCCGTACGCGCCGTACTCGTTCTCGACCTGCACGAGCACGATCGGCCCGCCCTGGTCGACCTGCCGCGGGACGAGCACCGGCGCGAGCTGCTCGAGGTAGGTCTGCACGGCCGCCAGGAAGCCCGGCTCGTCCCGGCGCACCCCGACGGTGCCGTCGGCGAAGAGCCAGTACGGCAGACCACCGTTGCTCCACTCGGCGCAGATGTACGGGCCGGGACGCACGATCGCGTGCATGCCCTCCTCGGCGACCAGGTCGAGGAAGCGACCGAGGTCGAGCCCGCCGGTCAGGTCGAAGACGCCCGGCTGCGGCGCGTGGGCGTTCCACGCGACGTACGTCTCGACGGTGTTCAGGCCCATCAGCCGGGCCTTGCGGATCCGGTCCCGCCAGAGGTCCGGGTGCACGCGGAAGTAGTGGATCGCGCCCGACAGCACGCGGTGCGGCGCGCCGTCGAGCAGGAAGTCGGTGTCGCCGATGGCGAAGCGCATGGAGGTTCCTCGGGGTGGACGGGACGACGGACGGTGGAGGTGCGCGGACTGGTCAGCGCACGACGTTCTCGAGCGGGGCGCCCTGCTGCAACGCCAGGACGTTGCGCCGCACGAGCGCGCCGCTACCACGGGGTCGGTTACCGGCGACGTGCGGCGTCAGAACAAGTCCGGGCTCGTGCCAGAGCGTGGACGAGGACGGTAACGGCTCCTGCTCGAACACGTCGAGCGCGGCGGCCCGGATGCGTCCGGACCGGAGCGCCGCGACCAGGGCATCTGTGTCCGAGGTGGCACCACGACCGACGTTGACCACGACGGCGCCCGGGGCGAGCCGCTCGAGGAGCGCAGCGTCGACGAGGTGACGTGTCGTCTCCGTCGCGGGCAGCAGGTTGACGACCACGTCGGCGTCCGTCACGACGTCCAGGACCTCCCTGACCGGGCGGACCGGTACCCCGGCCCGCTCGCCGCCGCTGGTGGCCACGCCGGTGACGTGTGCGCCGAGGAGTCGGAGCATCGGGGTCAGCCGCTCGGCGATCGAGCCGAAGCCGAGCACCACGACGTGAGCGTCGTGCAGCGTGTACGCCCGGGCGGAAGCCGGGTCCTCCTGGTCGGCACGGTACTCGTGGTCCCACGATGCGCTGCGCTGGGACGCCCCGAGCTGGTCGAGCCGACGGACGAGGTGCAACAGGAGCGCGAGGGTGTGTTCGGCGACGGTCCCGTCGTGCAAGGAGCGGCCCGAGCAAATGCGGACGGACGGCCCGAAGCCAGCTTCCACTACGGCGTCGGGCCCGGCGGCGAGTGTCTGCACCAGGCGGAGACCGGGCAACCGCGTCGCGGCTTGCAGGTTCTCGGAGGTGTTCTGCCACACGACGAGCACGTCGACCGTCTGGAGGTGCGGGTCGAACGACGGCGCGTGGGCGTCGTACACGACGATGTCGGCGTCGAGCGCGCCGGACGGGTCCACCCCTCCGGAAGCGGGCCCGTCGCGCAGCTCGAGGTCGATGGTGTGCGGAACGAGGACGGTCGTCACGGCGCTCCTGCTCCTCGTGGGGATGTGGTCGGAGCGCCCTGCGATGGACCCGCCGGGTCGGGGACGAGTCCGGCTGCGTCGAGCTCCGCCCAGAGGTCCTCGGGGACGGGCACCTCTCGTCGCCGGAGGTTCTCGAGTGCCTGCTCCGGACCGTCCGCGCCGACCACGACCGACCGGACCGCGTCGTGCCGCAAGGGGTACTGCAGCGCCACCGCCGGCAGTGACACCCCGTGCGCGTGACACACCTCGGCGACGGCGTGGGCTCGGGCCACGACGTCCGCAGGTGCCGTCCGGTAGTCGTAGGTCCCGCTGACGCGGACCTGGTCGTTACCGAGCAATCCCGAGTTGAAGACCCCGGCGGCGACGACGCCCACGTCGTTGCGCCGAGCCGCCTCCAGGAGCGCGAGCGCCGACTGGTCGAGTAGCGTGAGCCGTCCGGCCACCATGACGACGTCGACGTCCGTCCGCTCGACGAACCGTGTGAGCATCGCCGCTTGGTTCATGCCGACTCCGACCGTGCTGACGACTCCTTGGTCCCGCAGTTCGACGAGGGCGCCGATCCCGGTCGTCGACGCAGCGGCCCAGTGTTCGTCGGGGTCGTGCAGGTAGAGGATGTCGAAGCGCGTCCGACCAGACCGCTCGAGGCTGTCTTCGACGGACCGGAGGATGCCGTCACGGCTGAAGTCCCACGCGCGTTCGGCGGTCGCCGCGACGTCGAAGCCCTCGCTGTCCCGGCGGTGCGCCGTGGTCGGACTGGGGACGAGGAGTCGGCCGACCTTCGTCGAGACGACGGCCGGCACACCTGCGCCGGGCAGGTCACGGTCGGCCGGGTCACTGCCCGGGACATCCGCACCGCCGTCTGCCTCGGTCGCCGTCAGCGCCGCGCCCAGTCGTCGCTCGCTCAGCCCGAGGCCGTAGTGCGGTGCCGTGTCGAAGTACCGCACGCCGTGCTCGTGTGCGACCCGGACGAGCGCTGTGGCGTTCTCGTCGGGCATCGCGCGGAGCAGGTTGCCGAGCTGCGCTCCGCCGAGTCCGATCTCGGTCAGCTCGGTCCCGGTCCGCAGGCGACGCGTCGGGAGCGCCGCCTCCAGCCCGGGACCGGTCGGCTCTCGTTCGGCGGTCACCCGAGGACGACCGTCCACGAGAACGCCTGCGGCCAGAGCTGGTGCTCCGGCAGCACGTCGAGCCCGCACGCCCGCGACCCGAGCCCGTGCTGCGCCGCGTCGAGGTACAGGTACACGTGGTCCGGCGTCGGCAGTTCGTACGGGTGCATCGCGGCCTCGACCTGCTGCGCGGTCCAGGGCGTGAGGGTGAACCCCGCTCGGTGGCGGCCGACGGTGGTGACCGTGAACGGTCCGACCGTGAGCTCACGGAGGTCTGGCCGGTGCCCGGTCTCCTGCGGCATCGAGTACTCGACGGTCAGGTCGCGTACCGGTGCTGTGAAGCGCCCGACCCGAGCAGCCCGCGTCGAGTCCGCGTAGGACTCGGCCGGTCCGGTTCCGAACCAGGTTGCGTCGTCGTCTAACAGCGAAGCCGGCAGGTCGAACCGGACACCGATCCGTGGCCAGGTGACGTCCCACCCGCCGAACGGGATTGCGTCGGTCTGCAGCTGCAGCCCGTCGTCAGTGAGCGTCCAGCGGTGGGTGACGTCGACGCCGAGCCCGCTGTTCGCTGCGGCGACGCGGACACGTTGGACGAGACCGTCCCCGATCCGGTTCACCGAGACAAGCCGGTGCGTCAAGCGGTCGAGTCCACGGTGCCGCCACCGGGTGGCGGTCGGCGGCGCATCGGGATCGCCGACGCCACCGGTCAGCGCCGGATCGGCCGTCTCGTACCCGTGCGGGAAGTCACCGCGGTCGTTGTCGGTGGTGGCGCGCCACAGTTCCAGACGCGGGCCGGCGACGTCGACGCCGTTCCAGGTCACCAGGTCGCCTCGTGCGGAGAAGGTAGCCGCACCGAGTCGGTCGCCGTCCCACGTTTGGCGGGCGGCACGGAGCGGTTCGGCGGGTCGGCTCGCGACGAGCAGTTGGTCACGGGCGACGACGTGACCGACGTCGGCCCAGCTCGTCGGGCTGGAGAGTTCGGCGGTGACGGTGAACCAGAGTTCGTCGGCGGGGGCGAGCGTGCGGTCGGTCGCGTGCAGCACCTCGTCGGGCAGCGGCACGGTCACGGCGTCGCCGGCAATCAGCTCGGCCACCGCGAGCGTGCCGGAGGCCTCGAGGGCACCGAGGCGTTCGAGGGTCCAGCAGAACCGCAGGCCGGCGGTCGAGGCCGAGTGGTAACGGTTCTCGATGAGCACGCTCCGGTCGCCCAGGGCGAACCGGATCGGGGCCACGACGGCGGCGAACTCCGCCAGGCCTGGCGTGGGGGTGTCGTCGGGGAGCACGAGGCCGTCCATCACGAAGTTGCCGTCGTGGACGACCTCGCCGAAGTCGCCGCCGTACGCGTAGTAGTCCTCGCCGGTCGCCGTCTGCGCGAGCAGGCCGTGGTCGCGCCACTCCCACACGAAGCCGCCGTGCAGCCGCGGGTACTTGTCGACCAGGGCTTCGTACTCGGCGATCTGTCCGGGGCCGTTGCCCATCGCGTGCACGTACTCGCAGTGCAGGAACGGCTTCGACCGCTGCCGGGCGGCCTCGGCGGGGCCGCAGCCCAGCAGCGGGGTCTCGGGGCCGCCGCCGATCGACTCGGTCTCCTGCAGCGTCGGGTACATCCGCGAGTACACGTCCGTGTACGCACCGGTGTAGTCGCCCTCGTAGTGCACCGGGCGCTCGTCGTCGCGGTCGTGCACCCACTGCGCCATCGCTGCGAGGTTCCGCCCGGTGCCGGACTCGTTGCCGAGCGACCACATGACGATCGAGGCGTGGTTTTTGTCCCGCTCGACGGTGCGGGCGATCCGGTCCAGGTACGCCTCGCGCCAGGCGGGGTCATCCGAAGGGTTCCCCACCCAGTCGACCGCCCCGAACCCGTGCGTCTCGAGGTCGCACTCCAGGATCACCCAGAACCCGAGTTCGTCGGCGAGGTCGAGCACGCGCGGGTGCGGCGGGTAGTGCGAGGTGCGGATCGCGTTGACGTTGCTGCGCTTCATGAGCGCCATGTCCGTGCGGGCGTGTGCCTCGTCGAAGACGCGGCCTCGGACGGGGTGGGTCTCGTGGCGGTTCACGCCGTGGAACACGACCCGCTCGCCGTTCACGAGGAACCGGTCGCCGACGATCGAGACCGTGCGGAAGCCGAGGCGGAGCGCGACCGTCTCGCCGGTGGAGCCGGTCGAGAGCGTGGCGTCGTACAGCCGCGGCAGTTCGGCGCTCCACGGATCGACGCCCTCGACCGTGACGGGCACGACTTCGTCCGCCGCAGCCCAGGTGACGTCGACGCCGAGCTCGGGCACCGCGAACCGCAATGGGAACGCGGCATCGAGCGTCGGGAACGAGATCGTGCCCGTGCCCGAACTCCACCCGGCGCGGACGAACACGTCGTCGATCGCCGCCGTCGGTCGGGCGAGCAGCGTGACGTCGCGGAAGATGCCGGGCAGCCACCACTGGTCCTGGTCTTCGAGGTACGACGCCGCCGACCACTGGTGCACACGGACGAGCAGCTCGTTCGTGCCCGGCACGAGCAGCGGGGTCACGTCGAACTCCGTCGCGAGGCGCGACCCGGTCGACCACCCGACGAGGGAGCCGTTGAGCCACACCCGGAAGTGCGACTCCACCCCGTCGAAGCGCAGCAGCACCCGGGCGGCACCGTCGAACGACGGCGGCAGCTCGAAGGTGCGCCGGTGGTCGCCGGTCGGGTTCTCCTCCGGCGGGTGCGGCGGGTCGATCGGGAACGGGTACTGGATGTTCGTGTAGCTCGGCGCGCCGTGCCCGTGCAGGACCCAGTGCGACGGCACGGGCAGGGTGCCCCA